>JBHHXV010000202.1:0-4420 GCA_046757225.1 bacterium | reverse complement strand
CGGGGGGATTAAAAGACCGGTTTCTTCCTGCTTTATCAGGTCAGGGATGCCGCCCACCGAGCTGGCGATTACCGGAACCCCCATAGCCATAGCTTCCAGGATCACGGTTCCCAGCCCCTCTTTTTCCGAAGGAAGCACGAACAGGTCGAGAGCTTTCATGATTTCCGGTATATCGTCCCGTTCTCCAGTGAGGATAAAACTGGAGGAAAGCCCGTCTTGTACAACGGTTTCTTCCAATTGCTCCTCCAGCTTGTCGTCTCCCGCTCCCACCAGCACAAACACTGTGCCCGGCCGCTTTTTGAGAATTTCTTTTGCAGCCTGGTAAAAGGTTTCCGGACCCTTGTATTTCACGACATTGGCTACCATGCCCACCAGCTTCCGGTTATCCGTCAGACCCAGTTCGGACCTGAAGGTTTTTCGGGAATACTTATCCCGGCCAAACCTGGAGATATTTACCGCCGAATGAATCAGGCTGACCCGTTCGCTTGGCATGAAGCGGTCGGTCAATTTTTGGAAGATATGATTGGAGATGACGATTAAATGATCGGTCAGTTGCAAATACAGCCAGCGGTTGAACAGGTGGCGTTTTACGGGAAAGATGTTATGCCGGGTGCGCACCACTTTCTTTCCGCATAAACGCCCGGCCACCGCTCCCGCCCATGAATCCTTCGAGCTGTGCGTATGGATGATATCTATTCGGTGATCCTTGATTGCTTTGCGTAGATAATAGATATCCTTGATAAACGATACCGGATGAAAACCCCGTTGAAACTCAACGGAAGAAACCACTTCCAGCCCTTTATTCCGGGCGGCTTCCACCAGTTTGGCCCTTTTCTGGGTGACGATAACCACCTTATGTCCGCGTTTTTCCAGTTCCAGAGAGAGGGTGAGGATTCTGCGGACCTCTCCCACCATATGGCGCAGGGAGTTGGTATGTAAGATATTCATCAGCTTTGTTTAAACCGGTATTCCCAGTCATACCAATGACTCAGACGATATTTAAACCTGGACAGGGAAAGACCGCAGGTGACCGGAACCCTCTTTAAACAGTAAAGATCGTTCAAGGTATGTCTGTTTCCATGCTTTGTGCAGCAGGCGGACAGGTATCCCGCTTCTTGAGCGATCTCCGCTACTTTTTCATTAAAATCACCATAAGGGTAACATAGGGTGATGATTTCTCTGTTAAATACATCTTGAAGGGTTGATTTAGACCCTACCAGCTCTTTATGCACCTCTTCATCTGTCAAGCGAGTCAGGTGACGGTGGCTGTTTGCGTGGGAGCCTATTTCGATATTATCCATCTTATTAAGTTCTTTTATTCCCAATAAGGGTTCAATCACCCGGTCAGCACTGTTTTCTGACCAGCCGCTTTCTTTTCCCAAAAATTCGGCCACGACAAACACCGTCGCCTGGAAACCGAACTCCTGTAATACCGGATAAGCCTGCTCATAAACGCTCATGAACCCGTCATCAAAGGTGATGATCACCGGGCGGGGAGGAAGCTTTTTTCTGCCGTGCAGGGCGTCGGAGAGTTCGGAAAAACCGGTCGTCTGATATCCACTTTTTTTGAGAAGATTGCATTGCTCCCGCAGATCGGCTTGAGGGACATACAGGCAGGTGGATTCGCTTCCCACAGGCGGCTGTCCGATCTTATGATACATCAGAACAGGAACCCTCATCCCATCACCTCTTCATACAGCTGCTGAGTGGCCTCGATATTACGGCGGGCGCTGAAACAGCAGCAGACCCGTTTATACCCGGAATTTCCCATCCGCTTCCGTAATTCCGGATTATCGATCAGTTTTTCCAGGGCTTCGCCCAGTTTTTGATGATTGTCCGGCTGGATAAGAAAACCGGTTTCCCGGTCTTTGATAATTTCAGGGATCCCTCCGACATCGGTGGCTACCACCGGTTTCCTGAGAGCCATCGCCTCTATGATCACCCGGCCGAAACCCTCGTGCAGAGAAGGCAGGATGGCGATGTCCAGAGCGGCGGTTATGGTGGGGATATCCTCCCGGTAGCCGGTAAAAATTACCCGGTCTGCCAAATCCAAACGCCCAGCCATCCGCTTCAGTGACCCGGCGGTTTCATTCAAGCTTCCCACCAGGATCAATTTAGCTGACCGGGAAGAGAGAGTGGCCAGGGCTTTTATGGCGGTTTCCTGCCCCTTGAGCGGGTCCAGCCGGCTGACCAGACCAATTAAGACTTCATCCGGTTTTATGCCGAATTCTTTTCTTACAGGGGTTCCGTCAAGCTCCGGAGAAAAAACTCCGGTGTCGATTCCATTGTAGATCACCGACAGCTTGGGGTAAAGCTCAGGCTGAACCGACCCTTTGATCGCTTCGGAAATACAGATCAGCCGGTCGGCACTGCTTAAGAAATACTTTCCGGTCATGTCCGGCCGTATGGGGGAACGCAGGTGGCAGATTACCGGTTTCTTTCGGGCGGGGAACAGGCCGTAAGGGTTGTCCCACATGGTGTTGTTATGCACCAGGTCGATTTTTTCTTCTTTAATAATCCGGGATATTTTTTTTAAGGCCAAGGGGATGGAGGGCAATGATTTTCCTTTGCGCCACATGCCCATTTTAACCGGGTAGGTTTTTATCTCTTCTTCCTTCAGCTTTTTTTCGAGTATTCCGGGTGCGCCCAGAACCACGTATGGCCGGAACCGGCTTCTGTCCAGTCCGGCAGCCAGCTGGATCAGGCTGTGGGGTGCCCCTCCCATGATGGTGACACCTTGAATATAAAGTATTTTCTTAATCAAGACGACCGTTTATAATCCTGGAAACAGCGGCCAGCACCTGTTCCGGGGTAATGCTGTCCATGCAGGGATAATAGCCGCATTTTTCATTGATACAGCCCGGGCAGGCGGGAACATCCGGGAAGATGATCTCCTGGCGGTTGCCCAGGGGGCGCCAGCGGGTGGGGCAGCTGACCAGAACAGGGGAAAACAGGGGCACGGTGGGGGTTCCCACTGCCGCCGCCAGGTGCATCGGGCCGGTGTTGCCGCTTATCATGACCGCGCATCTTTTATATAACGCCGCTAATTCCATGATCCCATACTTATCCCTGCTATATTCAAGAAAGGGGCTCTTCAGGGCGGTTAACGCCGATTTCTCCTCTTCTGTCCCCCAGGTTACCAGTACTTCCATGTCGGTATCGGTTTTCAGTCTGCCGATCAACCGGTCATACCGCTCTAAGCTCCAGTTAAGAGAAGACCCACCGCTGCCCGGATGGACGGCTATCACGGTTCTGGATGCCAGCCGGTTGTTTTTCCAGAAGGCTTCCGCCAATGATTCCGCTTCCTGATCTACCGGCAGGGAATAATCCAGCGTGAGAACGGCGCCGAGACAGGCAGCCAGTTCCAGATTATATTCCGCTTCGTGCTTTAAGCACTGGGAGCGGTGTTGTTTAAGCCGTCTGGTGAAGGTAAGTTGGGTGATTTTGGAGGCAGGCCCGATCCGGCTGGGAATACCGGCTAACAGACAGGCAAATGAAGCCCGAACGCTGGGAAACAGCATTAAAGCGGTTTGAAAGCGGGATCTGCGGATCCGTTCCGCCAGTTTCCACAACCCCATTTCTGCGGAATCGTCGATGATAACCTCATCCAGGGCCGGATGATTTTTGACCAGTTCCGCTGCCCGGCGATTGACCAGCATTCCCAGGTAACTGTCGGGAAAGCTTTTTCGTAATGTTTCGACTACCGGTAAAGAGACGATCAGATCGCCGACCTTGTCGTCTCTGCAGATCAGGATTCTCTTACCTTCAGGCAAAGATTATAATCGACCTTTTCTGTTTAACTCTTCTTCATAAAGTTTCTGGTAGAGAAGTTCCCATTCGGCCGACCCTTCCGGGTTTTTCTTTTCCAGGAGGGACATCCGTTTCTTGACGGAATTGTCAAGCTGGTCATCGAGTTTCAGTTCATCGACAATAACCTTGACTATCGCCAGGCGGGCCCGGTTCCGGTCATCAAAAAATTCTACTCCCGGATGGGCGGCGATCTTGTCGATTATCAAATGCGACAGACGGTTTATTTTATCGGTGTTTAATCTCATCTTCTCCTAATCTCTATAGAACGAGTCCTTTTTCCCTGATCATCTTGGCCTTTACCATGTTGAACACCCGGTGATACTCGGCGCCGTTTTCCGCCATCTGGGTAGCATAATTATCCAGGATTTCCTTTACTTCCTCATTTAACTTATCCTCTACCTCCAGGTCGTCAGTGATTACTTTTATAATGTCGGCATGCAGCAATTCCTGATTGGGGACCTCTATAAACTCGCTCTCAATCAGTTCCTTGATAATATTGCCGGAAATTCGTTCTATTTGAGGTTTTCTCAGCTTCATTTCAGTTCCTTAAAGCTCTATTTAGCCCGAATAATTCGGGAATCATAGCAAAGCAGATGATATGTTGTTGAAA
>JBHHXV010000201.1:0-4429 GCA_046757225.1 bacterium | reverse complement strand
TTTCAACAACATATCATCTGCTTTGCTATGATTCCCGAATTATTCGGGCTAAAAAACTCATGATAAAATCCAAGTTGCCCGTTTATTGGGAAAAAATAAAAAGAATATACGAACCATCAAAAGAAGCCCGCCTTCAAGCGGACAGGATGCTGGAGGAGTATCGGCAGAGCGGGCATCTGGAACTGCCCCCACGAACAGCGCTGAGCATCGATCTGGGCGCTTTCATTCTGTTCTATGTTGAGCTTCATTCACGGCAGCCGGAATTACTGCGGGGACCGGCCGAGCGGAACCCCGACTCAAGCTGGATGCTGAAGCGGGATTTCTGCTTTTTCAATGTCCGCTCTACCGGAGTTACCCCCGAAAGCACCGGAACTTTTATGGAAGCGGTCAAGCTGCTGCCGGTGATCCGGTGCGACGCCTTTCACCTGGCCCCCTTCTTTGACTGCGCCTTGGAAAACCTTTACGCCATTGAGTCTCTGCATACCATCACCGATGCGGTGGTCGATCTGGAAGCGGAAAAACAGGGGCTGAGCAGGGACGAACAACTCAGTTTTTTTATCGATGCCTGCCATCTGCTGGACAAAGCGACCGGTTTCGATCTGGAGCCGCACACCGGCCAGTTTTCCCGGGTGGTGCTGGAGCATCCCCGGTATTTCCGCTGGATAAAACTCTCCGGCGATAAAAAAGCCCTGGCCGGCAACCTGTCTATGGAGGAGATGACCTCTTCCACCGTTCAAGACCGGCTGGTAAAAGAGGTCGAGAATTTAGTCCAGGGGGGTCAGGAGAACGGTTCCCTGGAAGAGACCCGTAAAATTCATGCCCGAATCATTTCCTTATTGATTGACAAGGGGTACTGGACGATTCCCAGCCATACCTGGAACGGAGCCGGACTGCCCCGGTTCAGAGGGTATCATGAGCACGGCTATCCCCTGTTCGAGTATCGCAATGTCCGGGGAGAGCCGCACGATGAGCACGCTTTCGGCAATGTCACCCCTTTCAAGTTTTACGATAATCTTCCGGTTAATTCGTACCCTTCTCCCGATAACCCGCCGGTTATCGATAACCGGGTGGTGGATTTCTTTCTTTCGATTTTCCCTCAAATAAGAAAAGACTGGGATTTCGATTTCGTGCGGCTGGACTACGCTGACCACATCTTTGACGCCCGGGATCCCGAGCACGGATATCCGCTCAGCGACCGGATGATACCGCCCCTGTTGAAAGATTTGACCGACCGGCTCAGACTTGATTGTCCGGGAATCGGCGTGATCGCCGAGCATATGGGGGAGATGGTGGAGGATTACGCCCGGGAAGGAGTGAATCTGGTCCTGGGCTGGGAGATTTTCTCTTTGTTGAACGACCGGTACGCCTCGGACAATTACCGGATTGCTCAAAATATCGGACAACTAAGCGGTAAGCAGGCAACGCCCGCTTCCATTATGTTCGCCGTAGACACCCATGATTCGGAGAATCCCCTGTTCTGGAAAGAGGGTCCGGCCAAATTATTGGGAGCGCGGGGATTGTTTTTCCGGTTGTTCTGGGCCCGTTTCGGCAGCGCCGGCAATGTCAGGCGCCCCAAATACGAAGTGATCGGGAACCAGGATCTCTCATCCGGCCTGTATGAAGCCAATAATAAGGCGGTATCCCTTTCCTGGAAGAATCATCATTCCTTCAACCGGTGGTATCACCGCCTGGAAAACGTCTATGACGATCTGAGAGGTTTTCTGGAACAGGCCCGTATTACTCCTCCTCAGGGGGACGGCCCGGTTAAATACTGGTTTATCGAGGCTGACCAGGAAATAAAACGCCTCATCTGCGTCGCCTATGCCGGTACGCTCGACCCGGAGGAAAAGGGGCTGCCTCTAGCCGGGCAGTTTGAACGGCTTAAAGCCCATAACCGCCCCGTTTCCGGATTTGAGCTTGACCCTCTGGTGGATTTACCGGGAGATAGGGAGTACTGTTTAACGGAAATCGATCTTTTATCCGACCGGGAAGAGGCTCTAAATCATGACTCGACCCTGATTTTCCCTGAATTATCTTTGCATGAAGTCAAGTTGATCAAGGTTGTCTAACCGGCTTATAAGAGAAGAAAGGTTGGAAAAACTGGATGATTGCCTGTCCAGGCTGAAGAGGCTTTCTGTCTCTCTGTCTGATGACTTCGGCAGGTTGAAGGACTGTTTATACGCTTATGAATCTCCGCTGGAATCGGTTTGCGCTCAATTAAAGAACCAACCGCCCCCGGATCATGAGTTCCGCATACCCGGCATCTGGCTGAACCAAAAAGGCGAAATCTCCATAAACCCTTACGGGGAGTTTCGGAACATAAGCGAAAACGGACCGGTTGACCCGGAATTGGAGAAAGATGACAGCTGGAGCCTCTGCCGCTTCCCCGGGGAAAACCCCGGTAACTGGATGCGGGGCGACCTGATTTACGAAGCCTTCCTTCCTCTTACCAGCGCCTGGGACCACACCGGCCGGGGATTTTATAATGTTCTTGACCAGAAACCCCAACCTGCCGGAACCTTCTTAAAAACCGGCCTGCTGATTCCGCTGCTTACCAGGATGCGGGTAAGGCATTTTTACTGTCTGCCTTTCTGCCGGGGGGATGGTTTCCGGAAAAAAGGGGAAAAGCATTCTCCTTACGCCGTTTATAACCCCTTTGCCCTGGATGGCGGCCTGAGTTCGGGCTGGATAAACGGTCAGGAAACGGCGGGACTGGAGGCGGCCGCTTTGATAGAGTTGTTTCACCGGTACGGTATCCGGTTTTCCTTTGATATCATTCCCCGGACTACGGGTCGGAATTCCGCCTTTTTACTTGAGCACCCCGATTGGTTTTACTGGGTCAAAACCGACCGGCCCTTTAAACCGCCCCCCGCTCTCCCCGGTTACCCGATGGTTGACCCGGTTCCGGAACACATAAAAAAACTTTACCGTCAATCCGGAACAAAAGAGTATATTGAGCAGTTTTCCCGGTCTCCTGACCGGATCGACCCCGACCGCTGGCGGTCAATGGTTGAAGAGGTTTCTCACAAAGAAAATATCCTGGAGCGGATCGAGCGGGAATTCGGACTGACCACTGCCCCGGCCTTTTCCGACTGTATCAACGACCCCCAGCCTCTCTGGGATGACGTCACCTACTGGCGCTCTTATCTGGATCATTCTCCGATAGCCCTTGATTTCCTGGGTGAGATGTTCGGTTCTCCCGAGAACGCGCCCCCTTATCTCTTCCCTGATGTGATCAAGAACAGCCTCTATCCGGGAGAGCCTAATTATCCTCTCTGGGACATGATTTCCGAAATCCTCCCCTTTTATAATCTCATGCTGGGCCTGGACGGAATCCGCCTGGATATGGGACATGCCCTTTCCCACCAACTTCTGGAACGGATCATCAAGAGAAGCAGGGAAGCGGACCCGGATTTCGGGATCAACGCGGAAAACCTTAATCCGCAGGCGGACAGGGAGGGAGAGGTTACCAGGAACGGAGCTCAGATCTTCACGGGAAACTTCTGGTGGGCCTGCCGCCGCCGCGATTTTATCCGGGATTCGGTTGACGGCAACCTTGACAATTGCCAGTCGGCTTTCTCGGTGGCAGCCCCGGCCAGTCACGACACCTCCCGTCCGGTTGTTTTGCACGAAGTTCCCGACCAGGTAAAACAGACCTATGGCGGCCCGGGATTCAGCCGGGTGATTCAGGTGGCCGCTCATTTTATCCCCCAGGCCGTTCCTTCGATTTTAACCGGGGACGAAGTCTTTGAGCGGCAGCCGATTAATCGCGGCCTGGACCACCACCCGGAATTTGACCCGCTCAGCCCGGCTGACGACCCCCGGTCAGGCCGGCTTCCTCTTTTTAATCACAGTTACCTGGATTGGCTGCACCCGGATGGTTGGGCGATCGTTCAGATTCATCCGCGCGAATATGAGGAACAACAATTGCGGAAAATTAGGCTGCTCGATCAACGCCGCTATGGCAGCACGCTGCTGCATTTTTACGAAAGTGTAGGTGACTGAGTTTGGCCTCCGAACTTTCGCATGATGAAGCTGCTCGTTTACTCCAGGATATTTTCCCAGGTCTGGAGGCCGAAGACATTAAGGACCTTGCGAGCCTGGGAGAATTGCGCACCTACGCGGTAGATTGCATTCTGTGTCGGGAAGGCGAATACGAAGACGTCTTCTACGTGATCTATGATGGCAAGGTCGAGGTCACGAAGATGCTGGACGACGAGCAGGTGCACGTGTTGAACAAGATGGGCGCACGCGAATTCTTCGGCGAGATGGCGCTTATCCATGATGCCCCGCGAGGCGCCACGATCCGAACGCTAGAACCGACGACGGTGTTGGAGATCAATCGAGCTGTATTCGACAAGGTGCTCTACCGCAGCCCGGCGATGGCCGTGACCGTAATGCGCGAGATCGCCGAGCGGCTGCGGCAGAA
>JBHHXV010000200.1:0-4555 GCA_046757225.1 bacterium | reverse complement strand
TCTTCCCTATAGCTTTCCAGCTTTTTTATCTTTCTTTCTTCTTCGACGCTGGCCACGTAAAACTGGTTGGAGAGGTATAAAAACAGACCCCCGATAATCAGCACCGAAAAATCCAGAAACACGGCAAAGCTTATATTGGAAAGCACCTTGGAGGAAAGATCCTTATCGATAAAAAGCTGATAATCCATATAAGTTTTAAGAATGGTGATCATGGTAATAGTAAATATAATTATAGCCATGATAATAATGATGGTGCTTCTCGAGCGTTTTCGCAGGTGATTTCTTAAATAAAATATCGTGTATCCGATAAAGCCCGCAATCAAAGCGCCCGCCAGATAATCTATCCACATGATGTTACCCTAACAAAAATTGTTGTTTTTCAAGACACCCTAAATATACTAAGAAAAGGCGCTTGTGTAAAGCTGTCTGACTCAATTCCGGTGGCAGTTGATACAATCGGCTTCGTGATGGAATTTTTTCAGGAAAAGGGCTTTGATGCGGTGAACATTCCGGTGGCAGGAGGTGCAGTCATGGGAATTGTTTTGCAGGAGTTTCTCATGGGCCGGCATTTCCCTGGAGATTTTTTTTAAATAATGGCACCCGGTACACAGCTTTTTTTCCTCTGTCTTCAGCAGGAATTTCCGAGCCTCTCCATGGATCCGGTGACAACTGAGGCAGGTCAGATAGTTTTGAGCGTGGACGCTTTCCGCCCACCCTACCAGATGGTGACATTCATCACATATCCTGATGCTTTTGTTATCCGGTAAATGGATAGGATTCAGTATGTTAGCCTTATCCTCCTGGCTTTTTACGTGCAGGCTTCCCCGGCCGTGACAGGCTTCGCAGCCCAGGCCGGATTGCTCCATGATTCCGCGATGAGCGGAATGAAAGACCGTCTTAATCTGAGGCTCCTTATGACAACCGGCGCACGCGGCGTTTCCGGATCTCTTGGCTCCCTTGATCAAGGGGAAGGGGATTCGGGGATGTGCTTGCATATCATAAAAGATCCGGCAGGAAAGAACGGATAAACAAAGAAGCGCCGCCGTTCCGGTAAGCGCCAGCAACCTTTTCACAGATCATCCGGGCCGCAGATCCGGCCGGTAACCGCGGTGGCGGCGGCTACTGCCGGGCCGGACAGATAAACCTCGCTGTTCAAGTCCCCCATTCTGCCGTTAAAGTTGCGGTTGGTGGTGGCCAGCGCCTTCTCCCCGGCGGCCAGGATGCCCATGTATCCGCCCAGGCAGGGCCCGCAGGTGGGGGTGCTGATTACCGCCCCGGCGTCCAGGAAGATTGCGAACAGGCCCTCGTCCATGGCCTGGCGATAAATCGAAGGGGTGGCCGGGATAATGATTACCCGTAAGCCCTTTTTCACTTTTCGCCCCTTGATAACTTGGGCGGCCTGTCTGAGGTCGCTGATCCGGCCGTTGGTGCAGGAGCCGATCACCACCTGATCGACCTCCACCTTACCGGCTTCGGATACGGGACGGGAGTTTTCCGGCAGGTTGGGAAAGGAAACCTGCAATTCGATATCTTCGGCTCTGAGATTATGAACCTCGCAGTACCGGGAGTCCGGGTCGGAACGGTAAACTTCACAATCCCTGACCGCCCGGTCTTTGACATAAGCCAGAGTAATGTCGTCCGGGGCGATGATCCCGTTCTTGCCCCCCGCTTCGATCGCCATGTTGCAGATGGTCATCCGCTGTTCAATGTCCAGGTTCTCGACAGTGGAGCCGCAGAATTCCATCGCTTTGTACAGAGCGCCGTCCACCCCGATCCTGCCGATGATATAAAGGATAATATCCTTGCCGGTCACCCAGGTTTTCAGTTGGCCGTCAAGCTGGAACCTGACGCTTTCGGGCACCTTGAACCAGACCCGGCCGCTGTACATGGCCGCAGCCGCGTCCGTGCTGCCCACGCCCGTGGAAAAAGCCCCCAGAGCGCCGTAGGTGCAGGTATGAGAATCGGCTCCGATGACCAGGTCTCCCGGGCCGACCAGCCCCTTTTCCGGAAGCAGGGCGTGCTCCACCCCCATTTCGCCCACCTCGAAATAATATTTGAGCCCCTGTTCCCGGGAGAAGTCCCGGAGTATTTTAGCCTGCTCGGCGGATTTGATGTCTTTGTTGGGAACATAGTGGTCGGGAACCAGGGTGACCCGTTCCCTGTCGAACACCTTTTTCCCGCCGATCTTTTTAAACTCCCGAATAGCAATCGGAGCGGTCACGTCATTGGCCAGAACCAGATCAACCTTCGCCTGAATCAGCTCTCCCGGTTTGACGTTCTCCCTGCCGCAATGGGCGGCCAGGATCTTTTCCGTAACAGTCATTCCCATGCTTATTTTTCCGATTTATTATGCAGCACGTAATTGGCCGCGTGAATATAGGCTCTGGCGCTGGCCAGGACAATGTCGGTAGAGGCGCTTTTCCCCAACACCACCTTGCCGTCGTCGTAGAGGAACCGGGCCCTGACCTCACCAACCGCGTCCCGGCCCTCCGCCCGGGCGGTCACCGAATAATCGAGCAGCTGAAAGCCCAGGTTCACGATCTTGTTCATCGCCTGATAAACGGCGTCCACCGGGCCGTCACCCTCGCTTTCCCCCTTCCTGACAGTATCGTCCATCTCTTTCAATTTGACCGTAGCCGCCGGGGTTTCCCGGTTTCCGCAAGAGACATGAAGATAATCCAACCGGTACGCTTCCGGAATCGGCTGAGCCACCTCGTCGTTCACCAGGGAAATCAGTTCTTCGTCAAAGACCTCTTTTTTCTGATCCGCCAGCTTTTTAAACAGCGTGAAGGTGCGGTTCAGGTCTTCTTCTCCCAGTTCATACCCCAGGGTTTTCAGGCGGTCGGCCAGGGCATGACGGCCGGAGTGTTTTCCCAGCACCAGCCGGCTGTGAGAAAGACCGATCGACTCGGGAGTCATAATCTCATAGGTGGTTTTCTCCTTGAGTATCCCGTCCTGGTGAACCCCAGCCTCGTGAGCGAAGGCGTTTTCTCCAACCACCGCTTTGTTCCGCTGAACCATCATCCCGCTCAGATCCCGTACCATCCGGCTGGTGCGGTAAATCTCCCGGGTCTGAATATTGCAGGAGAAGGGATACAGGTCTTTCCGGGTGTGCAGCGCCATCACCACCTCCTCCAGGGCGGCGTTACCGGCCCGCTCTCCCAGGCCGTTGATGGTGCATTCTATCTGCCTGACCCCGTTAGCTACGGCAGCCAGGGAATTGGATACGGCCAGTCCCAGGTCATTATGGCAGTGGACGCTGAAAACCGCTTTATCCGAATTGGGAACTTTTTCAATAAGGCGGCGGATAAATTCCCCGTACTCATTGGGGATCGCGTATCCCACGGTATCAGGGATGTTGATGGTGGCGGCTCCCGCTTCAATAGCCGCTTCCACCACCTCCGCCAGGAAGGAAAGCTCGCTGCGGGTGGCGTCTTCAGCGGAAAACTCCACGTTTCCGGTATAGGAAGCGGCATGTCTGGTGGCTGCCGCCGCCATTTCCAGCACCTCCGGTTTGCTCTTTTTCAGCTTATGCTTCAGATGAATATCGGAGGTGGCGATAAAAAGATGGATTCTGGGATGAGCGGCGTGCCGGAGAGCTTCCCAGGCCCGGTCGATATCCGGGAAACCGGCGCGGGCCAGTCCGGCGACCTGAGAAGACTTAACTTCCTGCGAAACGTTCTTGACCGCCTCGAAATCTCCGGGAGAAGCGATCGGAAAACCGGCCTCGATTACGTCCACCCCCAGCCGCTCCAGCTGCAGGGCGATTTTGAGCTTTTCATCGACGTTCAGGCTGGCTCCGGGGGACTGCTCCCCGTCCCGCAGGGTGGTGTCGAAAATTATGATCCGCTTGTTATCCTGATTAACCCCATTGTACAAACCCTCCGTTTTCATATTGATAAATCTTCTCCATGAACGGGTAATGTTAGCACGCGTAAGCGGTCTTGTTCAACTTTTTTCCTCCCAACCCTATATTGACGGAAGTTACCCGTTGACGGTTTCCAACCGGGCGCCGGGGATACCGTACATATAAACTATGTTTTACATACATTCTATGATGCTACGGGTTTTACGCGACAACCCCTTGAATTAAAGGGGCCGCCTGCGCGCCACCCCTTCCCGGTCAGCCAGAGTTGTCCATACATTCTATGACCCTACCGGAAAAAAACGAGGGACAACCGGGCAGTGATCCCGGGCTTAGCCCGAATAATTCGGGAATCATGGCAAAGCGGATGATATGTTGTTGAAAACAGTTACTTATTAACGGGTGTTTCGGCCAGTCCCCAGGCCGAAAGATCGGGAATCTAACTTTCGAACAATTACTCATTTCCGAATGGACACTAGATAGTTGACTTGGCACCGGATTTGCATCGCGTTGCCGTTTCGACCTGAGGGGAGACTGAAAAGCAGGACACGGATCTACGGAATTCTTGAAATTATTGTTGACATGACACTAAGATTATGTGATATTGGCATACTGCTAATAAAAACAGGAGGAAATAAATTATGAAAAAGACAATATGGACAATTGTTTTTACCGGGTTGTTTTTAATGA
>JBHHXV010000199.1:0-4598 GCA_046757225.1 bacterium | reverse complement strand
GCCTGGGCTTTGGTCAGCCGGTGGGCTTCCTCGAACACCACCGGGATAAAGGTGATGGCGATCATCAGCATTACGGAGATGTCCTGGGCCGGAATCCCGAAACGGGCCAGGGGAGCGATGGTTTTTCCTATTCCCGTTGAAATCCGTCCGGCGGAAGTGGTGGAGGTGAACAAGGCCGCGCAGACGATAATCATGGCCAGCCTGATTATATAAAACGAGGCGCCGGACAATCCTTCATAAGTAAGAGAGATTCCTCCCGGGGAAAAGGGAAAAATATTCCGGCCCGGGGTAAACAGGAGATGAAAGCCACCGGTAAAAAGAAAGAACCAGGTGAACATTTTAAGGCCGTCCCGGAAATATTTATGAGAAATTCCCGACAACCTTATTCCCCAGATGATCAGAATTCCCGAGACCAGCCAGCCTGACCGGTACATGGAGATATTGAACAGCACCGCCAGCAGCACCAGAAACTTGGTTCTGGGATCCAGCCGGTGCAGGGCCGAGTCCAGGTCGAAATATTTGCCGAAGACTGCATTGTTCATTTTATATGATGAAAGTATAAAACAAAACCGGGGGAGATACAATAAATCTTTGGTAAAGTTGACTTAATGCCGTTTATCGACTAAGATTAATTTCCTTTTTGGGTTGTTTTTTTATTGAAAGGTAGAACCATATGTCGCATAAAATAACATTGATTCCCGGTGACGGCACCGGCTATGAGATAAGCGAGGCTACCCGGCGGGTATTGGAAGCCACCGGCGTGGAGTTCGATTGGGAGGTTCAGAACGCGGGCGCTGACGTCTGTGACGAGTATGGAACCCCGCTTCCCGAACATGTCCTGGATTCCATCCGTAAGAATAAGGTGGCGATCAAGGGGCCGATCACTACTCCGGTGGGCAAAGGTTTTCGCAGCGTGAACGTTTCCCTGCGCAAGCGTCTTAATCTGCGTACCTGCCTGCGGCCCTGCAAATACTACCCGGGCGTCAGAAGTAAATACGACAATGTAGACCTGGTAGTCGTGCGGGAGAATACCGAAGACCTTTACGCGGGGATCGAGTTTCAGGAGGGAAAACCGGAGACTGCCGAACTGATCGAATATATCAACAGCAAAGGCCAGGGGATAATAAGACCGGATTCCGGGGTCAGTATAAAACCGATTTCCCTTACCGCCACCAGGAATATTTTCGAGTTCGCTTTTGATTACGCCCGCAAAAACAACCGGAAAAAGGTTACGGCTGTTCACAAAGCCAATATCATGAAATTCTCGGACGGGCTTTTTCTGGAAGTGGCCCGGGAGGTGGCGGCCGAAAACGCGGATATCGAATTTGAAGACCGGCTGGTGGACAACCTCTGTATGCAGTTGGTGCAGAAGCCAGAGCTTTACGATATCCTGGTGCTGCCCAACTTATACGGGGATTTGATCTCCGATCTGGCGGCCGGTCTGGTCGGCGGCCTGGGAATGGCTCCCGGAGCCAATATCGGCGATGAATACGCGGTGTTTGAAGCCACCCACGGCAGCGCCCCAAAATATAAAGGGCTTAATAAGGTGAACCCGCTGGCCCTGATACTGTCCGGGGTGATGATGCTCCGTTATCTGGGTGAGCATGACGCGGCCGAAAGGCTTGACCGGGCGATTGCCGGTTTGATCAGTGAAGGAAAAGATGTTACTTATGATATGAAACCGGATCGTAACGACCCCACGGCCGCAGGAACCAAAGAGATGGCGGATGCCCTTATTGGGAAATTAAAGGGATAAGATCCCCCCTTATCTTGAAAATCTAAAACGGTTAGAAAAAGCAGATTACTATGAAGCAAATGGTAGAGATAGACAGCAGAATAAATCACATAATGCATGAAATAATCGAGTTGAAGAAAGCCCTGATTCCTTTAACCCGGTCTATTCAGGTTTATTAAAGCGATAAGCGAAAATTCTCTTTTTTTCAAGACACCCTTATGTTTAAAAACAGCCAGTTAAAAAGGCTGTTGCGGGCTTCCCTGCTGTTGTTTCCTCCTCTTTACTGGTGGGCGGTCTATTATGAACCCTCCCACCCCAAGCGCGTAAACATTCCCCTGTCTCAACTGCCCCCAAGACTATCTTCTGTCCTGGCCGGAAAAAAAATCACCCAGATATCGGACTTGCACTGCCACCGGATCAGCAGACTGGAAGAGCGCGCCCTGAAAATAGCGGAAGAATCAAAGAGCGATTTCATGGTTCTTACCGGCGATTTTTTTGATTACAGCGGCAGAATCGAAGGGGTTGAAGAATTCATAAAAAGACTGAACGCTCCCTCCGGAATCTACGCGGTAACCGGAAACGTAGACACCTGTTGTAACGATTCCTGGGAAAAGTTTTTTCAAAGCACCAGGAACCGGGTGAACTATCTGTTGGACTGTTCGGTAAGACTGGACTGGGGAAACGGCCCGGTTCATCTGGTGGGATTGAATGACCCGGGCTGGTTTGATCCGGATAATTCCCTGGAACGGGGACGCGAACTGCTGGGCCGGATTCCGGAGAGCGAACCGAAGATAGTGCTGGCTCATCAACCGGACTGGGCAGTGTTGATGGAGGAGTTTTCCCTTGATCTGATGCTCTGCGGCCACACGCATGGAGGGCAGTTCCGACTGCCGTTCGGTCTGAATTTCTATAAACAGTCAGCAGCGGTTAAAAAGTATCCCCACGGCCTGTACAAAGTCGGCCGGGGAGCATTGTACGTCAGCAGCGGCATCGGAACCAGCGACGTGAGAATGCGGCTGGGAGCTCCTCCGGAGGTGGTGGTCATCGGATAGACTTTCATAACGGGCCATCCGTTACCCCTTCATGATGAAAAGAGCCGGTTACCCCCCAAGACGGGGGAACCGCCACTCCGGTATTTTCATGGTAAATCAGCGGTCTTAGCTTGACTTTCAGGGAACAATCGTTTTAAACTTCCTCTATCATGGTGGCAAAATGAAAGTCAGTAAAAAAAGCACTATAGAAGAAATCCTCAAGTCCTGTCCCCAGGCCATAGAGATCTTCCGTAAATATCAGATGGAATGTTACGCCTGCATGGGCGCAGCAGCCGAGTCCCTGGAAAAGGGAGCCCTGGCTCATGGCATCGACGCCGATATCCTGGTCAATGAATTAAACAGGCTCAGCCAGCCAAGCTAGTGTCTTGTCAAGCTAAACTGAAAAATCTGTCGGCAGCCGTCATTTTGGTCTGGTTTCTCGGCTGTTCCCACAACACCAGCACCTCTCCCAGCTATAAACTTATAAACAGATACAAATCGGTTTTACAATCCAGCATCCGGCACGGAAAGATATACAAGGGCCTGGAAACCTTGTTGCTGGCGGATATAGTTTATTGTTCCCCCCAATATCAAAAGGCTTATCGAGACGTTTACTTTCAAAACCATAATCTGTCAACACCTCTTGAAAGAGAAGAGTTTGACCGGGAAAATCTTACCGGGGACAGGTACCGGTTTCTGGTGGCGGTCTTTTCCGATCATGAAACCTGGCATGAATTGACCACCGATAACCTGGGAAAAGGCTCCATCTGGACGCTCTCCCTCATCAATCAAGCGGGAGAAACATTAAAACCGTTATCCATCACAGAATTGGACGATATTTCCGAGTACGTGAAATCCTCAAGTCAGATCCATTCACCCTGGAGGAAATATTATGAAATAGATTTCCTTAAAAAGATACCGGGCAGGGGTTTGTCCTTCGTAAACGGCCCGTCATTTACCCTGAAAATCAGCAGCCTGTACGGTTTTATGGAATTTTCCTGGTCCGAGGAAACCGATGGAAAGAAAGAACAGAAAAAGATATGAAAAAATTTCAGATGGCCTTTCAATTCCTTACGCGGGTAGGCCGGGGTAATGCTTATGACCAGGAGCTGGTGGGGGCCTCCATGGCCTGGTTTCCCATAATCGGCCTGATTATCGGTTCCCTGCTGGTGATGGTTTATGAAGCCACCTTGAAGCTGTTCCCTCCGGCCATAGCCGATATAATCGCCATCACCTTCCTGATCTGGTTTACCAGGGCGCTGCATCTGGACGGCTTCTGCGATACGGTGGACGGCTTTTACGTAGGAGGGGAAAACAAAGCTGGTTCACCCAGGATCAGAAAAAAGCGAATCAGCAAGGTGATGAAAGACCCCTCTGTCGGCAGCATGGCTTCTGTCGCTCTCTGGGTTCTGCTCACCCTGAAATTCATCGCCTTGACCTCCCTTGATCTTCAAACCTCTATCTCCGGGCTGCTGCTGATGCCGGTGGTTTCCCGCTGGATGATAGTGATGGCGGCCAGGCTGTGCGACTATGCCTGGGAAGAGGAAGGCCTGGGAAGGCTGTTTGTGGAGCAGGTCAGCTGGACTCATTTCTGGGACGCCACCGGAAGCGCGGTTTTATGCCTGGTACTGATCCTGGGCTTTACCGCCGGGATTCAGATCGGGGTTTTCCTGGTAACCGCCGCTTTAGGGCTGATCGTCTTAATCAACCGGCGAATCGGGGGAATGACCGGAGACACCCTGGGAGCGGTTTGCGAGATATCGGAAGTCCTGTTTCTGCTTTCCCTGGTTTTCGTTTATTCGTAATCTTTACCGTGAAAACACAAAATGTGG
>JBHHXV010000198.1:0-4608 GCA_046757225.1 bacterium | reverse complement strand
AGTTGTAAGTTGATTCTTTTTATAGCATGAATCAGTCAACTGCGTAACTCCTATAATCATCTTAGCGGTTCTGATGGAGCGGGTAAGTTTTTAAAGAAGTTGATCATTCAAAACAATTACGGGAGCGGATAATCATCTTAGCGGTTCTGGTGGAGCGGGTAAGTTTTTTAAGGGCATAGGCCGCCTTCATCCGCACCAGTTGGTCTTCATCGCAGAGAGCCTCATTCAGAGCATTTTCCGCCTCCGCTCCCCCGATAGCGCCTAAAATAACGGCTGAGCGCTGTCTTGAATCATATGACTTGCCGGTTTTCAGGACGGCGGCCAAGAAACGGACGTATTTCCGGTCGAACACTTTATAAAGAAGGATATGCTCCACCAGCTCATTTTCCAGCGCCGAATCCGGTTCGGCGGTCCAGTAGGCGATCAGCCGGGGAAGCATTTTAGCCGGGTCGATTCTCAGCAGAGCGCGGATGACAGCGTCCCTGACCGGGTTTTCGGTGAACTCCTTCCACAGAACAGGAACGGCAGCCGGGTCATTCAAGGAATCCAGCACCCGGCCGGCCACCTTCAGCATGGCCTTGTCCTCGGATTTCTTCAAGACATCGATAATATAAGAAACCGCAGTCACTCCGAATTTATTCAGAGCCATTACCTCATACCCCCTCACCTGGTCGCAGAGAGACATAATGAACGGTATGGCGGACGGGTCTTGAATATCACCCAGAGCCAGGAGCGCCACATGAACGCCGTGATCATATTTCTCCCTGTCCGGGGTTTTTATCCGCTGATAACGCTCGATCAGGCCGATAATCTCTTTTACCGATTCTTTCATTCTCAATTTACCGCACATCTTTGCTGAAATGGTGGCGATCAAGGGATTCCGGTGCTTCAGGCCGGCAAGAAAGGCGGATCGGGCCGGTTGGCTGCCAGCGTTGGCAACGGCGTTGATCGCCGCCTCGATAGCGGGGGCTGTTCAAGTTTCCCCGGCCGATAAACTCAAATAACGCGTTTATGTCGTCGGCAGTGGCAGGCTTGAACTTATCAAGGGCTTTCAGGTCGGCCCGGCCACCCTGGGAGGCGGAAATCAGAAGATCCTTCAAAGATTGCTCCCCCGGAGCGGCCGTAACCTCAGCCGCACCGGCAATCATTAAGACGATTAAACCCGAGAGAATTATAAAAAGGTAGCGTTTGTTTATCATCAGTAAAGTATAGATTCAGGGCGTTTTATTATCAAGCTTTATGATGATCCGCCGCTCAGATTTATCCGGGGATCCACCAGGGCGTAAGATATATCGGCGATCAGGTTTCCCACCAGGGTAAGGAAGGCCCCGATTACCAGCATTCCCATGATCACCGGATAATCCCTGGCCATCACCCCTTGATAAAACAGCAGGCCCAGGCCCGGAATAGCGAAAATAGTTTCAAAAATCACACTTCCGCCGATCAGCCCGGGAATGGAAAACCCGAGAATGGTTATCACCGGCAGCAGGGCGTTTCTCAGGGCGTGCTTGTAATAGACCATTCTTGGGTTCAATCCCTTGGAGCGGGCGGTGGTGACGTAATCCTGGCGGATGACCTCCAGCATCTGCGAGCGGGTATAGCGGGACAGCCCGGCCAGGCCGCCGAAGGCGGATACGAATACCGGCAGAACCAGGTGGCGGGCCAGGTCCAGAAACTGACCCAGGGGAGATAACCGGAGATAATCAAGAGACCGGATACCGGAAATGGGAAGCCAGTTCCAGTTCACCCCCAGCCAGATCATCAGCAACAGAGCCAGCCAGAACGTGGGGGTGGCAAAGCCGATGAAGACGATCACCGTGGCGACCTGATCAAACCTTTCTCCCTGCCTCACCGCCGAAAACACCCCCACCGGCAGCGCAATCGCCATAATCATAATCAGGGACAACAGATTTATACTGATGGTAACCGGCATCCGCTCCAGGATCTTGTCCAACACCGGCCGGCGGTCGGGAGCGAAGGAACGGCCGAAATCCAGCTGAACTATCCGTTTCAGCCAGATAAGATATTGTTCGTGAATCGGTTTGTCCAGGCCGTAAAGCTGCCTCAACCTTTGTTTGGCTTCCCGGGAAACCTTGGGGTTCAGATCGGTCTGAAGATCGGTCGGCTCTCCGGGAGCCAGGTGGATCACCAGGAACGAGATAATGGTAATTCCCAGTAATAAGGGGACCAGGGAAAGCATCCGTTTTCCGAGATAACTAAGCATCGCGGGGAAGGATCAGTTTAAAAAAATCTTTTCTGGACATCCGGTACACATAGTTGACGGGCGCGCCGTTGGCTGAGGCGGTGTATATCGGGGTAAGATTTTTATAGCAGTATCCATATAACGGATGCACCAGATTCCAGTAATAGTGGTTGAAAACAATATAAACCGTATCGAAATCGATCTTCCTGAGTTTTCGTTTCTCCTTATAGGAGTTATCCCAGTCATCCAGAATGATTTTAATATCCCTGGTCATGGCGATAAACTTGCTGGAAGTGGCCCAGATAATGACAATGGAAGGGGCTTTTCCGTGTTTATCGAGCCATTTTAAAGAGTTTCTGAAGGAACCGCCCCGGCTGTCCCCCACCTGGGGAATCCCCACTCTGCCGCTGAAAGGAAGCCTCAGTGTCTGAGCTCCTTTCAATCCTCCCACCAGGCTGTTGACAAAGGCCGATTCATAAGGGTGATACTGCATCACGGAAATTATTTCCGGGCCTACAGACAAGGCTAATACCCCTAAATAAACAGCTAAACCCTTTTCCGGGGTTATCTCATATTTTTCTTTTATCAGCCGGTAAAGGTAATCTCCTCCCAAGCCGGCCAGCAGGCATACCCCTTGAATAAAAGGAAAGAACTCCCTTATTCCTGAATGGATAAAGATAAAAGGAAGCATGCAGAAAACCAGGGGGACAAACGCCCAGCAGACAACCAGCCACCCGTCCCCGGCAGCGTGCGCCCCTTTGCCGGTTATCAAAAACCACAGTCCGCAAAAAGCCAGCAGTAAAACAGTTAAAGGGATGCTTATCAAGGCATACAGGGGAGCGTAAAATATCTTTCTCAAGAATTGCCCCATATTGAATTTCTTCTTTTTAAGTTTGCCGGCTGATTTGATTCTTTTCTGCTCATACGGGGATATCTTTTGATTCTTATTCGCCACATAGGTATATATTCCCGTCATCACGGTTATGGTCCTTCCGATATTATTCACCAGGTTGTAGGGGTGCTCATACCAGATTCTGGGCGAAAAGAACATGAAAGTCAGGATTACGGTTACCGGGTAGAAAAACAGGGTTCTCCAGAATTTCCCGGTAACCCGGGCGAAGATTCCCGCCCTTTGCCTGAGGGGAATCGGTAACCAGCACGCCAGGATAATAACCGCATAAGCGGCGTTCATTTTGGCGACCAGCCCCATTCCCAGAAAAATCATGGAAAGCCAGATCCATTTATAGCGGTTCCGGGTGACTCCCTTCCAGAAGCTCCAGATAGTCAGGGAGACAAAGCAGAAAACCGGAAGATCCTTTATCAAAACATGGCTGTAACCGACCAAAGCGGGGAAGAAAGCCAGAAAAAGGGAAGCCAGAACCGCGGTTCTTCTGCCGAAGGCCTCCAGGCTGAACCAGTAGAGGACAAAAATACTGAGGCCGGCGTAAAGCACAGCAGCCATATTATGGGCGTCCACCGGGTCCAGCCAACGCAGATATTTGTAAAAAACAGAACAGGTGACCGCCGAAGAGATCGCTCCCATGGAGGTTCCGCCGCCCTGAACACGGAAGGCGTAATCAGATGATTGATAGGGGTAACCGGGGTCGGGTAACTGAAACCGGCAGCGTTTTTCCGCTGGCAGGTTTTTATAATCGGTTTCTCCGGTCAGGTAATAGTGCAGCAGGTATTCCCCCTTGGGCATATGATACCCGGCATCATAATCCAGACCGTACTTCTCAATGGTAGTAACCGCTATTAACAGAAACAGCCCGACAATAACCGAAACAATCAGATAATCCTGATGACTCTTTATTTCTTTTTTCCTTTATTCTGTTTAAGCTCGTTTTCCAGCCAGTCGGCCATCTCCTGAGTATTCTGACTCATGAACCAGCGACCGCCGGCGAACACCCCGTAATCCGCCCCCATCATGGCCGAAGCGAACCTGGTGGAATTGGCGTAAAAAAGCCATTGTTTCACCCATTTCTTTTCAATCGACTCGTTAAAGACGCTGTCGTGCTGCGCCGGACCTTTGGCTGCCCCATTGTTCCAGGCCTTCATGATGATTCTGGTAGCGGTCAGGGTCTTTTGGTTGGTTTCTTCGATGGTATGGAAAAAGCTGGCGAAATGTCCTTCCACCAGATCCCGGCTGTGACAGGCGCGGCAGACCTTTTTAAGAGTGCGAAGGCGTTTTTCCTGTTCCGGTGCGTCGATCAGGTATTCAGCTACCGGTTCACCGGTCAGTTCGGTGGGCAGACCCAGCCCGGCTTTGTTTTTTATAATGGTGGTATCCGGGGATTTGGGATGAGGGTGAGCGTAAATAAGACCGAAGATCCTCCAGGGCAGCCGGTCATTCATCCGGTGGGTCCGGGAAGCCACCACTTTTCCCTCTTCCGTTACCAGTAAAC
>JBHHXV010000197.1:0-4625 GCA_046757225.1 bacterium | reverse complement strand
ATACCGGGTCTGATGACGGCTGGGGAGCATATCGTTACCAACCTTCAGGAACAAAGAATGAGCCGAAAAAACATTGAATGTTCCCCCATTTTCACCTGCCTGCTTTTCTCTTTCCTGCTGACAGGAGGCTGCGGGAGAGGTTCCGGCCGGAAATCGCTGGAAAACACCCTGGAGGCTCGAATTACCGCTATCCGGAAACAGGATATAACGATGTTTATGAAATCGGTCGCTCCTGATTATAATGACGGCCGAGACACCTTTGCCAGCATCGAACAAAACTACCGGAATTCCTGGAATCAGATCAAAATAATGGCTTATAAAATTACCAGTCAAAGAATTAATATCTCCTCTACCCGGGCTTCTGTTTTTCAGAGGTATGAGCTGGTTTATCAGAAGGAGGGAAAGCGGTTTACCCGCAGCCGGGACGAGGTACTGAAATTCAAGAAGACCGAATCCGGCTGGCGGATTTACGAGGGTCTTAATCCCCTATGAAACTGCATCGATCTCTGATTATCTCGATATTATCGGCGGTGCTTGTCTGCGCTTTCAGCCCGAAGGCGGCCGCCCAGGTTTACCAGTACGGCCGAAACCTGACCATCGGCGTGGGACGGGTGGAAAATCTCGATCCCCAGCAGGCGGTTGATCTCAATTCACGGCTGCTTATGGCCAACATCTATGACCGGCTGTATGAGATAAACGAGAAAGGGAAATTGGTGCCCGTGCTGGCTGAGACATTTCCCCAGCCGGAAGCTCCGCTGAAGTATGCCATAAAATTAAAAGAGGGTATTCATTTTCATGACGGCAGCCCGTTTGACGCCGAGGATGTGGTTTACAGCTTTGCCCGGCTTACCAAAAGCAATTCCCCTTACCGCCATCATGTGGAAGCGATAAAAGAGGTGGAGTACTTGAACCGGTACCGGATTCTGGTAAGGTTGAACCGGCCGGTGCTCAATCTGGCCGCCCTGTTCGCTCAACTGGAGATGGCTCCTATGTCGAAATCGTTTGTCGAGCGGTACGGCGATGATTACGGCCTGGTAAGCGCCTGCGGAACCGGGCCCTTTAAATTTTACACCTGGCGGCGGGGTAAAAAGGTTGTTCTGGAAAAGAATTATCAATACTGGCGGCCGAAACTGCCCTTTATAAACCGGCTGGTTTTCAAGGAATACAAGGATGCCGGGAAAGCGGTGGACTCTTTAAAGAAAAGGATGATTTCCGTGGCCGTAAACCTTAACCCGCAGCAGGCCGTAGAGTTGGACAACCAGAAAAAGATAATCGTTAAACAAACCGGGGAGAACCGTCTTATCCAGCTTTATCTGAACGCTGAAACGGCTGTTCTGGAGAATTCCGGGATCAGGCGGGCGATTTCACTGGCGATCGACCGCAGCGAGATTGTGGAAGAGATCTTCGGGGGATACGCGGAAGCGGCCCCGTCTATTTTCCCTCCCGGCAGCCTCTTCCCCAAACTGGATAAACCGCTTTACGCCTATGACCCCAAAACCGCAGAAAGCGGTTTAGCCCAGGCCGGATATCGAAAGCGGACCCCTTTGAAGCTGGAGCTGTTTTGTTCTTTGGATGCCACCTTGATAAAAATAAGCGATCTGATAAAAAGACAGCTGGCTAAGGTCGGGGTGCTGGTAACCGTCAGGAAAATGAACAAACAGAGCCTGTTCGATCACATTTACGAAAGGCGCGGTAAAAGGCGCTCCCGTTTCAAAATAGCCCTGGAAGACTGGCGGGGGGATTACGACCCGGAAAGCTTCATTTATTTCCCTTATTCTTCTCACTCCCCTTTCAACAAGCTCTTGAAAAGCGATTCCCATATCGATTCTCTGCTGGAAAAAATGTCCGCCACCCGGAACGACAACTTGAAAAAGGAACTGATCGTCCGGTTTGCCGAGCAACTGGCCGAGTCGATGCAGACCGTTCCCCTCTGTTTCCCGAAACTTATTTTCGCTTATAATAACTATGTCAGCAACCTGCACATGGACCGCTCAGGAATAATCTGTTTTCGTAATGCCTGGACCCGGAAGTAATATAACAAAGACCTTTGCTTCAGTTATCCTGACGGTCGTCGTCAGTATGGCTTCGGTCTGCCGGGCGGATACCGTTGAGCCGGAAATCCGTTATCTGCCTCTGAATCTGAGAACCTGTCTTATCTTAACCTTGAAGCACAATCTGCTGCTGGCTGACCTGCGCCTGTCTCCGGAAATCGACCAGACAAAGATCCTGCAGGAGGAAGCGGTCTTTGACCCGACCCTTTCCGCCCAAGGCGATTATAAGGAGAGCAGAACACCCAGGGCTTCCCGGTTGTTCGGTACGGTCTTTGAAGAGGACCAGGCCAACACCTCTCTGGGGATTTCCAAGAAATTCGCCAGCGGGGCCAGCACCGATCTTACGGTCTCCAATCTCCGGGCGAACGACAGCTCTCCCTTCCGGGTCTTGAAACCGTCACAGAATTCCACGCTGGCGCTAAAGATTACTCAGCCGCTGTTGAAAAATTTCGGCTGGGAAGTGAATGAAACCGATATCAAAATCGCGCTGAACCAGCGGAAGGGATCGATCCTGGCCCTCAAGGATTCGGTAATAAAAGAGTTGCATAAAACCGTAAAGCTGTACTGGGATCTGGTGTTCGCCTATCAGAACAAACAAGTCAAAGAGGTGCTGTTAAAGCAGGCCAGGGGATTGCTGGAAATGAACCGGGCCAAGGTGGCTCTGGGGGTGCTGGCCCCGATTGTTATCACTGAAGCCAGAGCGGGCATCGCTTCCCGGCAGGAAGCGATTATTCTGGCTGAAGCCGGAATAAGGGATATTGTAGATCAGCTACTGGCTCAGACCAACCTGGCCGGCGATTCCTGGGATTTTCTCATTAAACCCGAGGATAAACCGACCAGCGTACAGGCAAATGCCGATTTAAAGGATATGCTGGAAAAGGCTTTCCAGTACCGGCCTGATTATTTAAGCCTGCTCCTTGACCTTAAAACCCGGGATTTCCGGATCAGGTATTATGATAATCAACAGAACCCGGAGCTGGATCTGTACGGCAGCTTCGGGTATACGGGACTGAGCGACGATTTTGGCGACAGCTGGGATAACCTGAGCAGATTCAATTACCCCGGCTGGAGCGTGGGCCTGAATGCCAGTTATCCCCTGGGAAACCGGAAGTCATCCGGTCTTTACCTGCAGCGCCGGCTGGAGAAGCAGCAGGCGGAAATCAGGATAAAGCGCCTTAAACAGACTGTCATGCTGGAGGTCAGAAAGGCCTTTCGCCAGTTGAAGTCCGGCTGGAAAAGAATTCAGGCCACTCTTGTTTCCCGGCAACTGGAAAAAGAGAAATTACATATCGAGCTGGAAAAGTTAAAACTGGGGAAATCGACCAGTCAGCGGATACTGGACTTCCAGTCCGACCTGGCCGAAGCGAAAATCAATTATCTGCAGGCGGTGATTGACTACAATAAATCGCTTTCCGATTTGTATAAGACTTCGGGAACGCTGCTGTCCAAGTATAATATCGATATTTCCCAGCCAGTGGAAAATATCGATATTTCTACTCTGAGCGAGGCAGCAGATCAAAGAGATTCCACCGGGAGCACTGGGGGCAGCGATGCAGGTAGGTAGACGACTCAAAAGAGCAGTTGGCGCAGGAAAAAACGAGGATTTTATTGTTTTCCAATGAGCAGCCGATTCTGTATTCGTTGCAGGCCTTTTCGTAGTTTTCCAGGCGTTGCAGCAGTTCGGCCCGGTAGATATGAAGGGCGGGAACGTCATGACCCTTGTTTACCACCTCCTCGAATTGGGCTACCGCTTCGTCCAGCATCTCCAACCGCAGATAAAGGTGTCCCAGCAGCAGATTAAGACGGTAATCACTGGGCTGCTTGTTTATGGAACCGTCATAGAGTTCAATGATCCGGGAAGGGTTCTCCTGTTCCAGACAGATCCTTTCCATCTCCAGCAGCAGGATCACTGACGGGGATTGCTTTATCGCCCGCTCCAATATTTTAAGCGCCTCTTCTGATTCCCCGGCCTTTAAATAAGTGTCGGAGATTTCCAGATAAGCGGGAAGAAACTCCTTCTCCTCTTTCAACAACTGGCGAAAGATATCGATCGCCTCTTCGTATTCTCCGGCTTCTTTCTGTTTCACCCCGTATTCAAACATAATCCCCTGGTAGCTTTTCTCTTCTATCTCTTTTTGTTTGCGATTTCTGGTAAGGGAGATAATCTTTTTCTGCACCTGTTCCGCTTCCGCCCAATTTTTTTGATTTATAAGCAGCTCCCGCTTTTTTAAATGAGCGAACAGATTGGAATTATCCAGTTCGATGATCTGCTTGATCGGCTGCAACGCTTCGCTGTGACGGCCGCTTCTTTCGTAATCGTCAACCAGCTTGAGCAGGATATCGACATTGTCTTCTTTAAGCCGGTGGGCTTTCAGGTGGTTTTCTATCGCCTTGGGGAAGTTGTTTTCCCGGCTGTAAATATCTCCGATTCCCACATAGGCGTAAACATGATCGGAGTCCCTGGCGAGGACCTTGTTGAAATTCACCAGGGCGTCCGCCGGCCGGCCGGCGGAAAGGAGATTGAAGCCATCGTTATAAAGCTGGTTTACATACTGTTTCTGCCGCTTCTTTTTG
>JBHHXV010000196.1:0-4638 GCA_046757225.1 bacterium | reverse complement strand
GGAGTTGTGAGTTGATTCTTTTTATAGCATGAATCAGTCAACTGCGTAACTCCTAAAATTAATCTTCAGCATTCAAGAGATCGGCTAATAGTTTTTCGTTTAGTCCCGACAAATCCTTCTTTCTCCGATATTCTGGCTTTCATCGCCCACATAGCCTCTTCGACCGCTTCCAAGCGTTGAAATTTTTCCAAAGATAAAAGAACCGCCACAGGCTGCCCTTTTTTCTCAATAGTTATCGGCTCCTGTTGAGCGGAATCCAACACCTCGCCAAAATGACCTTTTATTTTACTCGACGCTAATTTTCTCATGAATTATCTTCTAGTTTGTTGTTATCAAAAGAAAGAAGGTTAGCTTCTGAAAATTGTTTGTCAAAAATTTATCTGAAATAGTTTCTACAAATTCTCCGTAAGAATGGTAGGCTTCAAGATATTTTTCGTAATTTGCAATTTTCTTTGAATTGTCCAACTCTTCATCTTTAATAATAAATTCACGACACATAGCCTCAGCAGCAATTAGAGGATCATTATCTAAATTATTTATAAATTCTTCATCGAACATTTTGTGTCCCTTTAACGAAGCCCCATAGCCTGCCGGACTTCCTTCATAGTTGCCGAGGCAATCGAACGGCAGTATTCCGCTCCCTCTTCCATAGCTTTGTAAACCGGTTCGGGGTTGCCGGTTAATGCTTCGGCCCGCTGCCGGACAGGCTCCAGCTCTTTCATCATGTTTTCCATGAGTGTCTTTTTACAGTCAACGCAGCCGATCGAAGCCTCCCGGCAGTTTCGGTTTATTTCGGAAACCTCATCAGTATCCGAAAAAGCTTTATGGAGGGTGCACAGGTTGCAGATATCCGGGTTACCGGGGTCGCTGCGGCGTTTCCGGTTCTCATCGGTAACCGCGGTTCTCAGTTTTTCCCAGATAACCTCACGGGGTTCCAGCAGGCCGATATAATTATCCATGCTCTTGGACATCTTGTTTTTTCCGTCCGTTCCCATAATGCGGGAGTCTTGAGTAAGCTTGGCCTGGGGTTCGGGGAACAGGTTTCCATAGCGGCGGTTGAAAGCTCTTACAATCTCTCTGGCCAACTCTATATGCTGCACCTGGTCCTCACCCACCGGCACCGCTTCCGCTTTATAAAGAAGAATGTCGGCGGTCTGTAAAACCGGATAATCCATCAGTCCCATATTGACGTTCTCCCGGTGCTGGCCGGACTTCTGCTTGAACTGGGTCATCCGTTCCAGCCAACCGATGGGGGTTACGGTATTTAAAATCCAGGTAAGCTCGGTGTGCTCGGGAACCTGGGATTGGACAAAGATTTTGCATTTTTCGGGGTCCAGCCCACAAGCCATGTTTACCAGAAAGGCGTCGAAAATCCTTTTCTGCAGTTCCCCGGGATCGTATTTTATGGTGATGGCGTGATAATCCACGATACAGAAGATCGCTTCGTACTCGTTCGCGAGTTTCAGCCAGTTTTTGATCGCCCCCAGATAATTCCCCAGGTGGATAGTGCCTGAGGGTTGAATTCCGCTGAACAGCCGCTTCATTATTTCCCGATAAACTCCGATACGGTTTGGGCGATAGCTTCGGCATCCAGATGATAAAGGCGATAAATCTCTCCGGGAGTGCCATGCTCGCCGACCATGTCAGGCAGACCGATACATTTCACTTTAACCCCGTAACGGCCGCTGCCGGACAGTAATTGCAGGACAGCCCCCCCTACCCCGCCGGCAACGACATTGTCCTCGACCGTTACCAACCGGCCTACTTTATCGGCCAGCATAAAGATTGTTTCCTCATCCAGCGGTTTGGCGAACCGCAGATTAACCACGCTCACCCGAACCCCCCGGCCGGATAATTCTTTGGCCGCTTTCAGCGAGGGATAGACCCGGTTGCCGATAGCCAGGATGGCGCAATCGGCCTTGTTGATATCTCCCTCCAGTATTTCCGCCTTCCCGACCGGCAAAGCGGTTATCTCTTTATCCCGCTCTATACCCAGACCGCTGCCCCGCGGGTAACGAACCGACGAGGGCTGCTCCAGCTCCAGCGAGGTCTTGATCATATGCCTCAATTCATTTTCATCTTTAGGGGCCATGACCACCATATTGGGCAGATGAGTCATGTAAGAAAAATCGTAAATCCCGTTATGAGTAGGTCCGTCAGCTCCTACGATTCCCGCCCGGTCCAGAGCGAAGGTCACCGGCAGCTTCTGCAGGCAGACATCATGGAGAACCTGGTCATAAGCCCTTTGCAGAAAGGTGGAATAAATAGCGGCCACCGGCTTGAAACCTTTGACGGCCAGCCCGGCGGCAAAGGTTACCGCATGTTGCTCGGCAATACCGACATCGTAAAACCGCTCGGGAAACCGCTCGGCAAACTCGACCAGTCCGGTACCCTCCTTCATGGCGGCGGTAATGGCGATAATACGGGGGTCATTTTCCGCCAACTCTACCATCGTATCGGAAAATGTTTCCGTGTATGATTTGGGGGCGTTCTTTTTCTTTTTGAATTTTCCGGTTTTTATGTCGAAAGGGGGAGCGCTGTGAAACAGATGGGGCTGATTTTCCGCCGGCGCGTATCCTTTCCCTTTCTTGGTGGCCACGTGCACCAGGATAGGGCCTTCCAGCAATTTAACCGCTTCAAAGGTTTCCAGCAGTTCATCCAGGTCGTGCCCGTCAATCGGCCCCACATACTCCAGCCCAAGCTCTTCAAACATGGTGGGGGAAACCAGCAACGCTTTGATCGCGTCCTTGAGCCGGTCCACCATTTTATACATAGAATCACCCAGCGATTCCGGGGGAATAGATTTTAAAAGATGTTCCGCCTCTTTTTTCAGGCGATGGTAGAACTGGCCGGTGGTGATTCTGTTTAAATACTTGGTCATCCCTCCCACATTGGGAGAAATCGACATATCATTATCGTTCAGGACGATAATCATCTTGTGCTTGAGGGTGCCGGCGTGATTGAGAGCCTCGAACGCCATGCCGGCGGTCATCGACCCGTCACCGATTACCGGAACGGTAAAGGAGTTTTTTTCCTTCAGCCGCATCCCTTCGATCATACCGATAGCCGCTGAGATCGAAGTGCTGCTGTGACCGGTATCGAAGGTATCGTATACCGATTCTTCCCGCTTGGGAAAGCCGCTCAGCCCACCGAACTGACGCAGGGTGGCAAACTGATCTCTTCTCCCGGTTATTATCTTGTGAGCATAAGCCTGGTGGCCTACGTCCCACACCAGCCGGTCTTCAGGTGTCTTGAAAATATAATGGAGCGCCAGGGTAAGCTCAACCACCCCCAGGCTGGAAGCCATATGTCCTCCCACCCTGGATACGGTGGCTATAATCAATTTCCTGATCTCATCGGCCAGCAGGGGAAGCTGATCGATATTTAAAGCCCGCAGGTCATCAGGAGAGTTTATTGTAGATAATATATCGGACATGTTAAGAGCCTTCTTTATTCAGAAGAAAAGTATATCATTAACCATAATGAAAGCAAAACTAAATTACCTGGCAACCTATGGTAATCAAGCTTGAAAAAAGATGTTTCATGATGTTACTCTATCTTTATGATTATAGATTTTACGAATGAGTTGAAGTTACGGGAAAAACTGGTAACGGATTACATTTTGTCCAAAGAATATCGTTCCTGGTTCAAACCTGCTCATCTTAAACGGGCGGTTTACAGCTATTTAGAGCGAGGGGGAAAGAGGTTAAGACCGGCTATTTTACTCTTTTCCTGCGGGATTGTGGGAGGAAGAGAAGATTCGGCGCTGCCGGCGGCGGCCGCCCTGGAGCTTTTCCATACCTGGACCCTGGTACATGACGACATCATCGACAACGACCGGAAAAGAAGAGGGCTTTCCACTATTCATGAAGCGTTCAAAGAAAAGGCGGCGGCCGAGTTCGGATATTCCCGGGAAAAGGCCGCTCATTACGGAAAGAATATCGCCATCCTGGCCGGCGACTGCCAGCAGGCCTGGTCAGTCTGTTTGTTGGCCGAAACCGCTCTCAAGCATGATCTGGACCCGGGAGTGGCCCTGAAATTGATCTATCTGATGGAATCGCGGGTAGTAAATGAGCTTATAAGAGGAGAAACCCTGGATTTTCAGTTTGAGGGCAGAAGGATCGAAGAGCTGTCATTAAATGAGATAGTTCGGATGCTGCGCCTTAAGACCGGAATTTTATACGAATTCGCCGGAAGAGCGGGCGCTATGATCGGCTTAAACCACCCGGATGAAAACAATCCCCAGGTAAAAGCCTTAGCCGGTTTCGCCTCCAGATGCGGAATCGCTTTTCAACTTCAGGATGATATCCTGGGAATTCTGGGAGACGAAAAACTTCTGGGAAAACCGGTGGGGTCGGATATCCAGGAAGGGAAACGAACCACTATCGTTTATTTTGCCTATAAGAACGCTGACGAGAAGCAAAAAAAGAGACTTGACCGGACGCTGGGCAACAAAGAAGCCTCCCCGCAGGAGATCGAAGCGTGCACCAACCTGCTGATCGAGCTCAAGGGAATCGAAGAAACCCGGAAACTGGCGGATTCATACCTCCACCAGGCTTACCCGTTGCTGGATTTTTTTCCTGACGGCAAATACAAAAAACTCCTGCTGGCCTGGGCCGATTTCATGGTCAACCGGAA
>JBHHXV010000195.1:0-4658 GCA_046757225.1 bacterium | reverse complement strand
GGGAGGTTCACCCTGACCCCGACAACGCCAGATGCGACGGCCCCAATTCCCTCCCCCTTGACCGGGTAGCTGATCTCCTGGGTACCATCTTGAAAATTAAAGCTGCCTTAAATTAGGCGTATCCCTGATTAATAATAAATAGCTGCATAAAGGCCCTAAAGTAAAAACGATCAGGATACCCGCCAGCCGTATCAGCGAGGCCAGCAGCACCCCCGGGTTGAAGCCGGTCCCGGTAATCCCGGCAATCGATCCGATAACCGCTTCGTTAATGCCGATATTGGCGGGGGTAAGGGAAAGCAGGAGCGTAAACCCGGCAAAGACGGCCATAAACCAGGCGGAAAGAAAATTTATCTCCAGGGAAAGGGCTTGGGCGGAAAAGAATATTTGTGCGGTTATCAGAAAATAGTTAACCAGCCCCAGAGCAGCGATCTTTTTTATCACCCCTTTATTCTTCTTTAACGCCCGCCAGCCGGAAATACCGTTCTTCAGCCCGGTGACCCATTTATGTTCCGAGGAGAGGCGAAGAAGCCGGTCTTCCAGTCCGTTGTCGGTAAGCAGGAACAGGATAGCCAGAGCGGCCGCCAGCAGCGGTAACCCCAGATAAATATGCAGGACCCCTGAGTTTACATAAATAATTATCACGGCCAGGACTCCGCCGAGACTTCCCTCCAGCATGATGATCATCAGGGAAGCGGCTACGGTGGCCAGGAATTCCGAGTAGGAAAAACCGTGTTTTTTCTTTAAATAAACCGCTTTTCCGGCCATCCCTCCCCGGAAGGGAGCCAGATAATTGCCCATACTGGTAATAATGGCCAGTCCCAGCCATTCTCTCAGACTCAAATCAATATTAAAGCAGCTTACGCACGCCCTGGTTATCAGGCCGTTCAGGGATAACTGAAAAAAGACGGCCGCCAGCAGGGGAAAAAGATAGACCGGTCTCAGCTGAACCAGGGCTTTCAGCTCCTGCCCTTCGGAAACCAGGTACCACCCGGCCAGGATGAAGACCAGCATGATAAGAGCAATCGATCTTGCCTGTTTACTCATAAGAGACCACTTGGCCGTCCCTGATAAAAATCCGGGGAATCCTCGGCCCGATCCGGGAAACGATCTCATAAGAGATGGTATCAGAAAGCTCGGCCAACCGTCCGGCGCTGATACCGGGTTCCTTTCCCACCAGGGTCGCGGCAGTGCCGACATCCACTGAGCCGGGCAGGTCAGTAAGATCGATCATCGTCATATCCATACAGACATTGCCGATCACCGGCGCCAGGCGGCCGCCGACCATCACTTCCGCCCGGTTGGAAAGTTGGCGGCTGTATCCGTCGGCATAACCGACCGGCAGAACCCCCACCCTGGTTGTCCGCCTGGTTTTATACCCCTGTTCATAGCCGATATCACTTCCGGGGGGAACCGTCCGGGTCTGAATTATTTTCGCTTTCCAAGACAAGACCGGTTTTAAAGGAACCGGACATCCGTAAAAGGGGGGCAGGCCGTAAAGCATAATCCCCGGGCGAACCAGATCGAAATGATAGTTCCGGTTCATGACAATGCCGGAGCTGTTGGCCAGATGAACCCAGGGGGAACCGGCCGGGTTTATTCCGGTCAGGTCATGGAACTGTTTTAATGCGAATTCAAATCTTTCCCGCTGCCTTTGATTTTCCGTTTCTCCGTCCGGGCCGGTCTGGGAAAGGTGAGAGAATAAGCCGTCCACTTCCAGAGAGGGAGCCCGTTTCAAGGCCTTGAAAAAATCCGGCCGCTCCTCCTCAGGGATCCCCAGACGGTTCATGCCGGTTTCCAGCTTGAGGTGAACCTTGAGTTTTCGGTGGGCGGAAGCGGCGGCCTGATTAAGGCTTTTTAATTCATCCGGGCGGGAGAGCGCCGGGATCAGGTTATACTGAAAGACCGAATCTATTTCCTGATAATCAACGCCGGTGAGAACAATAATGGGGGCGCTTATTCCCTGTTTTCTTAAACCGGCCCCTTCGTCGGCCCTGGCCACCCCCAGACAGGAAGCGCCGGCCTCCAGGAGGGTTCTGGCCGTCATAAACGCCCCGTGACCATAAGCGTTGGCTTTGACAATGGCCATGACCGAACAGTCAGCCGAAATTGATTCCCTGATCTTGGAGAAATTCCAGAGCAGGGCGTTCAGGTCTATTTCCGCCCAGGCGCGGTTAAATGAAGGAGGTACGGTTCCCAGTGACATTTGAGAAGAGGTCAAAAAAAGGGTTAACGCCTAAACGCTAACCCCTTGTAATGTTTGGTATTGGGGGCCGGATTTGAACCGATGACTTTTGGGCTATGAGCCGTATGCTTCCCCTGACTAAAAACCAATAATAGTAAACAAAAGGCTTTACTGTCAACTATTCTTTTTTACATCAGGGTGGTTGGAAAACAACGTAATTCTTTTCTGATTAATGTTACAGACTGAAAGCGCAACAAACACATGTTACTTGGGCTATTGTTTTGATATGATTTATAATCTATAATAAAAGTTTTTACAAGACTATCGTTGAAGAGTTAAACTAATCGAACTTATGAAAAAAGCTACCAAACTTACAGAGGTATTGCAGACACTTGTCGAGGAACCGCTGACCGCCGACCAGATGGAAGAATTTTACGTGGATTGCACCAAAGGCCGGGGCGATAATCAGCTTGCGAAAATCAAGCGGCAGTTATTGCGGGTTCCGGAGCAGAAGATGCTGTTCTGCAGTCACCGGGGCAGCGGCAAATCCACTGAGCTTAACCGGCTGGCGGCAGACGAAGAAATCCGGGAGCGATTTATTCCCATCCCTTTTTCCATTTATAAGGAACTGGACCCGATCAACCTGAGCTATCTCGATGTGCTGACGGTTATGGTCGAACAGATGCTTCAGACAGCGAAATCGGAGGAAATAAAGGTTGACCAGTTTTTGATCGAACGGATCTATGAATGGGCGGAAGTCAGCGAAGTCGAGGCGATAAAAAAGGAATCCAGCAATATCAAAGCTGACGGGGGAGCCGAAGCCAAAACCAACATCTTAGGCATCATAAAGCTTTTCGCCAGGATCAAAGCCTCCCTGAAAAGTGAGGAGGAAAACCGGAAAACCATCAGAAAGGTTTATAAAGCCAACCTCGGCGTCCTGTTTGAACCGATAAATCTACTGATTAAAGAGCTGGAACTGGGTAGCGGCAAAAAACTGCTCCTGATTATCGACGACCTGGAAAAACTGGACCCGGCTACCGCCCGCGGCCTGTTCTTTGAGCAAGCCGCGCAACTGATCCGCTTTACCTGTCATTGCCTGTATACCTTTCCCATATCCCTGCGCTACTCTCCCGAATTCACTGATATCAAGGGTTATTTCTCTTATGTGGCCCTGCTGCCGATGATCAAGATCAATGAGAAGGGGGGTAAAAACCCGCATTCCCAGGGAATAGCCGCCCTGGAAAATGTTATAAAAAAGAGGATGGATCGGCGCCTGTTTAATGATAATGCTTTTAACCGGCTTATCGAGCTTTCCGGGGGGTCGATCAGGGATCTGTTTCATATCTTAAATGAAGCGGCCCTGGAAGCGGAGGAGCGCGGAGACGAGCTGATAACCCTTGCGGCAGTCGAGCGGGGGGCCGGATTTGTCAGGAATGAATTGGCGGATACCCTGGCTGAGAGAAAGTATAAGGATTCGAAAGGCAATGAATGGCACCTGACTCCCCAGGGTTACTGGAGGGTTTTGCAGGAAATCTTTCAGGGAAACGCTCACCCGCCCGTTACCAGGGAGTTGCAGGAGTTGCTGCACAGCCGCTGTGTGCTGCAATACAACGGCGAGCAATGGTATGACGTGCACCCCCTGCTCAAACCGCTCTGCGAGCAGCATCTCACAAACTTTCAGGGAAAAACCTTTGACCACTCCTCAGGCACCCCCTCAGTTCCCCCTTTCCACAGCTAACCAGCAGGTATTACGGAAACTCTTCCGTACCCTTGACCAGGCGCCGGGAAGAATCGTGTTCGCCCAGGTGAATCAAATCCGGTTGCAGGAGTGGCTGTTAAAGGAGATAACCTCCAGTTTTCAGCGTGACCATCGTTCTTGCAGGATACTCTCCCTTGCCGGAGAGCAAAGCTCGCTTTACCGTCAGGTAAAACAGGCGCTGGCGGAATTCCCCGCTCCCCTGCAACTGCTGGTGGTAACCGGATGGGAAACGATCTTCAAGGATAAGGATGAAACCGGGCGGCAACAGTACCTCCGGGAGTTCAACTTAGGCAGGGAAGCCTTTTCCACCCAGGCACTGGAGGGAACCAGGCTGTTGCTGTTGCTCCCGGATTTTGTCCGGCAACTGATTCTCCGCTATGCTCCGGATTTTTATGACTGGCGGGTAACCCTGCTGAAATTCGAGGAAGACGCATATGAACCATCCCTCACCTGGCAGGAGACAACAACAGATTCTCACCTTCGGGTGCGGTTACAAGAAACCATCACCCTTCAGGAACAGCAATTGTCCCGGGCCAGGGAAGAAGGGACGGATTCCCGAACCCTGCTTTCCCAGTATCTGCTTCCCCTGGCAAATAGTTATTACCGGAACTACGACTGGGAAAATTCTCTTTCCCGTTATAAGCAAGCCCTCTCCATAGAAAGGGAAATCGGCGACAAAAGCGGGGAGGGAACTACCCTCAACAACATCAGCGCCTT
>JBHHXV010000194.1:0-4666 GCA_046757225.1 bacterium | reverse complement strand
AGTTCCCCGGTTCACAAGGTTGCCCTTGTTCCCCTGGACCGCCGCCTTTCCATAAATAAATCCGAAGGTTTTGAAGTTCGTCCGATCATAAAAGAGGATAAAATTGAAAAAACCTTTTCCAAGGTGGAAGTTCGTCCCCAACCGCCCGGAAGAAAGGTCAAGCTCTCTCCTTCCAGGGTAAATATTACTGTCAAAGGGCCCAAAACCGAGACCGATAAGCTGAAAAGCGAAGATATTCCGGCCAGTGTCAACATTCTTAATCTCCAGACAGGCAAGAACAATTTAGCGGTAAATGTCAAGCTAGGTGACTCCTTCAAAGTTCTGAGTATAACACCTCCCTATATTTCTGTGGAATTTGTGGAAGAAAAGGGGAATAAACTGTTAAGACCGGCTATAAAGAGCCTTCAGTAAGCAGAGATAAAATGAGACAAAAAGTTTTACTGGGAGTAAATGTGGATCACGTGGCCAATATCCGCCAGGCCAGATCGGCTGTTGAGCCTGACCCGGTTACGGCGGCCATGGTTTGCGAACTGGCCGGAGCGGACGGTATTACCGTTCATTTGAGGAGCGACCGCCGCCATATCCAGGACAGGGATCTGGAGCTTTTGAGGGAGACGGTGAAGACCCGCCTGAATGTCGAGATGGCGGCTACCGATGAAATGATGGAGATCGCCGGCCGGATAAAGCCGGATATGGTTACAATTGTGCCGGAGAAGCCCGGCGAGGTTACCACTGAAGGCGGCCTGGACGTTATCGGCAAGAGAGAGGCGGTAAAGAAATCGATCGAGTCTTTACAAAAGAACGGTATTCCGGTCAGCTTGTTTGTTAATCCCGATGTTGAACAGTTGAAGGTCTCTTCTGAGTTGGGAGCCGGTTATGTGGAACTGCATACCGGTATTTACGCTGAAACCGGGAGTGAACAGGACTTGCGGAAATTGATCAAGGCCGTGGAAGCCGGGCTGGAGCTGGGACTGACGGTAAACGCCGGTCATGATCTGCATTACCGCAACGTGACGCCGGTGGCTGCCATCCCTGGAATTCATGAGCTGAATATCGGGCACAGCATTATCGCCCGCTCGGTTTTCGTGGGACTGGAAAAAGCGGTAGCTCAAATGCTCTCTTTGATCAATCAGTAATAATGAGGAGTTACGCAGTTGAATTGTAACTCAAAATTGATTAATTGCTAGTGCCCATTCAATATTATACTGATTTACATGAACTCAACAGCAGGAAGGGGATGGGTTAAAAGGTCGTTATTAAAGCTGGTATCAATCTCATCGGTTTTATGGTTACTGACCGCCTGTTCCGCCATAAAGCCGAACCTGCCCGCTCCTGAAACACTGGCGCTGCCGGAACCGGTTTCCGATAATACCGGCAGGTATCTCTCGCCGTATACCCAGGATGAAGTGTTGGCGGAGTGGGTGGATAAGGTTTCTCAGGCCAAAATCGGTTCCTTTCTGGGCAAAACCGTCTGCCTGCTGCTTTCCAATGCCAGCAACCCCCGGGTTGTCAGAAAAGGCCGGCGGCGGCGGGGACCGATAGTCGTTCACGGGCTGGTGAGAAATCAGGTGGCCAGCAGGGTAGGGGATGAGATTGGCCGTGATCTGGCCATTAAAGCGATCGGAGGATGGGAATATATCAGAGAGAAAAGCGACCTTTCCTTTAACTCGCTTGATAATATGATAGTCTATCTGTATATAAAATATTCCCGGACCGATCATTACCAGGGAGCTCTTGATGCGGCCTCAACCATTTATCCGCAACTGGAGCGGCGTTATTACCGGGCGATCCGTAATGCAAGGAAAATAACAGGAGAGAAAAATGAAAGATAAAATTATTATAGCTGGCTTGGGTGCTTTATTAGCGGCAGGATGCGCCGGCAAGACCGGCCAGAAAACGATTTATGAAGATGTAAGCCGATCGTCCCGGGTAGCCGGGGTGGGAATCGAGTCCCAGGATATCGTAGCCATGGCCGACAAGATGATGCGGGATCTTATGGCTACTCCCTCGCTGGCCGGCAGAACCCCTCCTCCCAGGGTAATTATCGATTCCAAGTATTTCAAGAATGAAAGCTCCAGCCGGATCAACAAGAATATTATAACCGACCGTTTAAGGGTCAGCCTCAACCGGTCGGCCGGCGGCCGGTTAATTTTCGTGGGGCGGGAGAATCTGGCCATGGTAAGCGAGGAAAAGAAGATGAAGGAGTCCGGGAAAGCCGATACCGGCGTCCTGAAAAAGAGAAATACCACCCTGGGAGCCGATTATAGGCTTTCTGGCCGGATAACCTCTCTGGATGTCGCTCAATCCGGCAGTTCCAAGACCTCCCGGTTTCATCAGATCATGTTTGAAATGATCGACCTGGAAAGCGGGCAGATCGTCTGGAGCAAAATGTACGATTTCAATAAGACCGCTCAGGACGATATCATTTACCGTTGAAAGCCAAGCGCTATAGCTGGTTAGTGTTGTTTGTTTTGCTGCCTGCCGCCTGTGGGGGCGGGCCGGTCAGACATAAGGTTTCCCCTGAATTGCTGGCTGATAAGCCGGCGGCCTTGAAGGCCGACTACCGGCGTTTATACGAAGATCCCGACAATAACCGCACCCTGAACAGGATGCGCCTGGCCTTGAAGGCTTACCGCCTCGGTTATAAAGAGATCGCCAGCCAGACTTTTGATAAAGTGCTGTTGGGAATCGAAGCGGTATACGCTGACAGTGAAAAGGCGGCCAAGGCCCGCAGCCTCTGGTATGAAGAGGGGATGAAGGATTTCAAGGGCGAGCCGTACGAGCGGGTAATGGCTTACTTTTACCGGGGGTTGCTGTATATTGAGGAAGGCGACCTGGAAAACGCCCGGGCCTGCTTTAAAGGGGGATTGTTACAGGATTCCTTTGCCGAGGAAAAAAAATATAGAGCGGATTTCGCTCTGATGATCTTTATGGAGGGCTGGTGTTCTCTGCAACTGCATGACGATTCCTTAGCTCATGATTCCTTTGCCGAGCTTCATGAATTACGCCCGGATTTTTCCCTGCCCGGAAAGGAAAACAATCTCTTGATGATTGTGGAAACCGGAACGTCACCCAGGAAAGTGGCGGACGGGGTAGGGCACTATGAGCTGAAATTCAGGCGGGGCAGACATTTTAAGGAAAAGAAAGTCTATGTTCAGCTGGACAGAGACCGCAGAAATCCAATGTTTCCGATGGAGGATGTGGCCTGGCAGGCCATGACCAGAGGGGGGCGGCCTTTGGATAAGATCTTAAAGGGGCAGGCGTTCTTTCGCTCCACCAGCGAAACGGTGGGGACGGTTTTGACCGGCGCCTCCACCTTGGCGATGGAAGCGGCTCCCGCTTTCAGAAATTCCAATGATGTTGCTCTGGTGGGAGCGGCCGTAGGGCTGGTGGGAGCGGCCGGTTTGCTGCTTTCCACGCAAATAAAGGCTAAAGCCGACACCCGTTACTGGGATAATCTTCCGGACGGGGTGTTTGTCTTCTGCCGGGCGCTTTCTCCCGGGAAACACACGGCTCACCTGTTTTATGCCGACCGGAACGACCGTCTGCTGCGCAATCTCAATCTATCATTAAAAGTCGCCGGCCAGGGACCGACCCTGGTTTATCAGCGCTCTCCCTCAAGCAAGCTGTAGTAATGGCTACCTTTGACAAGATCCTTTGCATTGATGTCGGCCGGGGCACCCAGGATATCTTGTTATATGACCGCCGTAAAAAAATCGAAAACTGTCTTACGCTTGTATTGCCCTCTCTGGCCGAAGTTAACGCCCGAAAGTTGAAGAAAGCTGTCTCTCAGGGGAAGAACCCTTTTTTTTACGGGGTGAACATGGGCGGATTTCCCCTTTTTAATCTGACGGCCGATCATTTGAGAAATGGTGGTAGAATATATGCTACCAGATCGTCGGCAGTTACGTTTAACGATCATCTGGAAGAATCGGTGGAAAAAGGACTGGTTTTGGTGGATGACGATTGGATGGGGGCCAAAGATGAAGTCTATCCGATTGAGACGAAGGATATCGATCTGCCGTTACTTGAAATGATTTTAGAGCCGTTTGAGGAAGGTTTTGATTTGGTGGCCTGCGCGGTTCAGGATCATGGGGCGGCGCCCAGGGGATTCAGCGACCGCAGGTTCAGGATGGAAAACTACCGGAAGATTCTGGACTCCCGGACTCCCCTGAGCCGGATGGGGTTCTGGAAAGGAGAAATTCCGGAATATTTCACCAGGATGTTGGCGGTCGAAAGTCTTATCGAAGGGAATTCCTTTTTTATGGATACCGGCCTGGCCGCCGTTCTGGGTTGTCTGGAGGATGAAACGGTGGCGGCCAAAGAGGAAAAGATTATTATAAACGTAGGAAACGGTCATACCCTGGCCGCTTATCTTACCGGGGAAGAGATCATCGGTTTGTGGGAACATCATACCGGTAAACTGACTGCCGAAAAAATAGATTATTATCTGGCTCAACTGGCTTCCGGGACTGTTAAGGATAAAGAGGTGTTTGATGACCACGGGCACGGGGCTTATCTGGCCTTTAAGTTCAGCGGTAAAAAGGTTTTTACGGCCGTTACCGGGCCGAACCGGGAGATTTTAAAAGGAAGGGGGTATTATTTCGCCTGCCCCCACGGTAATATGATGCTTTCCGGCGCTTACGGCTTGATGCGAGCCTGTCTG
>JBHHXV010000193.1:0-4690 GCA_046757225.1 bacterium | reverse complement strand
GCTTAATAATAATTTCATCGGGCATAATAACCGGCCGGGGGTGGCGGTTATCAAGCAATCGAAGGGTATAATCCTGGAGGGGAACCAGATCGTGGAAAACGGTCTGGCCGGGACTGCCAACCTGGCTGTTCTGCAGGGTTCCCGGGTCAGCCTGGTCAACAACCGGGTGGTCAAGGGAGATAAAGTAAACATCTATGTGAACGGTTCAGAAGCGACCCTCCTGAAAAACGGTATCAAGGAAAGCGGTGCCCATGGGCTTTATTTTATCGCTTCCACCGGCCTGCTGGAAGACAACACAATCACATCGAGCGACCATTATGGCATCAAGCTGGAAAAGGGTTCCCAGGTAACCATAAAAGGTAACAAAATCTCTGGAAGCGGCCGCTGGGGAGGAAGCGGAGTGGGGGTGGAGGATTCGGCAGCGGATTTTCAGGGTAACCAGATCTTCAACCAGCAGAGCAGGGCACCCGGTTTTTCCGCCTGGGGTAAAAATACCCGGGTAACCCTCACAAACAATAAACTGATAGGAACCGGCTGTAAAATCTCCGAAAACGCGGACGCATTCCTGGAAGGAAACCATATCACTCATAATCTGAAAGCCGAGGAAATCGGGGTGGAAATCTCTTCCGGGGCCCGGGCGGTATTATTGTTCAACCTGATAGCCAGGCACGGACGTAAAGGAATTATGGTGGAGGAAGCGGAAGCGACTATCCTTAATAACAATATCCTGGAAAACGCTCTGGGAATCGAAATCGACTATCCGGTGAAAGCGCTTATACAGAACAACATTATCATGAAAAACCGGAGCGGGGGAATAGAATGTGACGGAACAGCGGAAAACCTGACCCTCTCTCATAATAACGTGTGGGGCAACACCAACCGGCCCAACCGGCCCAAGATTCTCGGTTTCCTGCCCGAGCCGTCTCTCAAGGAAAGGAATTATATAGACTGCCCCCCCGGCAGGGAAAGTATCTCGGCTGACCCGCAATTTGTCAATTATCAAAAGAGCGATTATAATCTAAGGAAATCGTCCCCCTGTTTAAAAACGGGCGGAAGTTCCCGGATTTCTCACAAACTGGCATCAAAGCCGAATATCGGTATTCGGCAATAAAGACGAATATTCAATGCCCCCGACATTCAGCGTTTATATCCCTACTTACAACCGGGCCGGACTGGTCGGGCAGGCGATAAAAAGCGTCCTGGATCAGACCTTTCCCGATTTTGAATTGATCATTGTTGACGATTGTTCCACGGACGGCACAAAAGAGGTTGTCAGCGGCTTCTCAGATAAAAGGATAAAGTACCACCGCAACGAGAAGAACCTGGGCTGCGTGGGAGCGCACAATGTGGGGCTCAAGCTCTGCACCGGCAGATATATTCATCCCCTGGACTCCGATGACATCCTGTTCCCGGCCAACCTGGAAAAGAAAGAAAGGATTTTCCGGGAAAACCCCGAAGTGGGGCTGATCTACACCGATTCCAACCTGATAGACGACGACCACAATATCCTCAAAAACTCATACTGGGAATCCGACGGATATAAACCGATAAGCGGGAAACTCAGCGCGGAACTGATCGCCTGCTGCGGGCTGAACATGATCAACCCGGCCTATAGAAAAGAGATCGTGGACCGGGTCGGCTACCAGAACCCCGAACTGGAGCACCCTCATGACGGTGATTACCGCCTCAGGATTGTAGCGGAATCATCGGCCGCCTGCATCCCGGAAGTGCTTTACAGCTGGAGAATGCATGAAGGGTGCAGACACGAGACCAACAATGAGAAAATGTACCTGGAAAGAGCCAGGGTTATCAAGGAAATCTCCGGCAATTATCCTCAGGCGATTTCCCGAACCCTGACCAATATTTATGTGGCCAACAACCATTGCCAGGCCGGACTTTTTTTAAGCAAGAACAAAGAGTTCGCCAGGGCCAGGGAGTCCTTTAAAAAAGCCCTCCGTGAATACCCCCTTCATCCTTTGGCCGTATTATGGTATTTGAATACCTATACCCGGATAGAGGCCTTATGGAGCTTTAAATCAGCCAAGAAGTATTTCCTTATTCTGCTGCACTTCCGGTCAAAGATGAAACAAAAGAACTAAAGGTCTAAATCAAACAATATATCCTCGATCTGTTGAGCTGGTAGGCCGATATACCCCACCTGAGGGGAAGCGATCAGTTTCTGCCCGGCCGCGCTCAAGCCGTACCGGATAAACCCGGTTAAGACCCCGGCCGGTTTTTTCGCCAGATACCAGTATAAATTCCGGCTGATCGGGTATTTACCGGAAGCCACGTTTTCCGGGGAGGCTTTTACGAATTCCTTCCCCGCTTTTGGGGCCACCCTGAGAATCTTGATGGCCGAGGTTTTATAGCCTATTCCGCCGTAACCGATACCGTAGATGTCTTTGGAGACCGCGTTAACCACCTGAGCGGTTCCGGGCATCTCCTTGCAGTTCCGGTCGTAATCACCCCGTTTGAGCACATGTTTCTTGAAATAGCCATAGGTGCCTGAAGCGGCGTTTCTGCCGTAAAGCGATATCCCGGCCCGGACGAACTTGCCGGAAACCTTGCTGCTGATCAACCTGCCCCAGGCGGTGATTTTAGCGAAACCGCCATGGGGATTCTGCCCGAAAATCGCGTCCAGTTCCTGTATGGTTATTTTATCGACTGGATTCTTTTTATTGACATAGATAACCAGCCCGTCCAGAGCGATGGGGATCTCCACCGGCTCCGATTTATATTTGGCCCGGAACCTTTTTAATTCACTCGGTTTTATCCGTCTCGAAGACTGGGACAGGTCGCAGGTCCCGTCTATCATTCCGGCGATGCCGGTGGAAGAGCCTTTCTGCTCAAGGGTTATCTTTATACCCGGGTTCTTCTGCTGGAACTTCTCCGCTACATAGGTTCCCAGAATACCCATGGTGTCCGAGCCCATGATATTGATCTTTCCTCCGGCATACGCGCTGGAAAAAGAGACCGACATAACCGCCCAAACCGTCAGCAAACCTTTAGAAAACTTTCTCATGATTTTTTCCTGTCTTTATTAATATTTTACCTGAAGGTTAACCATTACCGTGTTGCTGTTTTTATCAAGCTTCCCGTCCCGTAACTCCCGGATAAAGTTGGCCTGCAGTTTATACATGTGATCCTTTTCGGGAAAGAAGTTGATTCCACCGGTATAAGCCCGTAAATCGCCGCTGTCATTAAACCGCCTGGTATCGATATCCAGATAATCGAACCGGCCGGTAAGCTCCAGTGTTTTCGGGATAACGAAGAAGCCGCCTTGAACAAAAGCGCCGAAAGTCTTGATATCCCGCCGGGTTTTGGGAGCTCCCAGGTTCGGCAGATCGTAGGTTTTCCAATCCGGGGAGAACTGAGCCCAATACGCTTCTGCCAGAAGGGAAAATCCTTTGAATACCATGCTGAGCTCCGGTCCCAGATTGAGGGTATCACCTTCGGGAAGTTCAGCCAGCTCGGCAATGTCATACACCTTTTTATTATTAAACATCGCATTAGTATCCTTTTCTCCGAAAGCCACCTGCCGGGGGGCATAGAGAAAGTTTCCCGCTATCTCAAAACGGAAGTTCCGTGTATGAGCGGTATCCCCTTCAGAGTGTTTGACGATCCCCAAGGGATGCAAAGCGATCCGTCCGTCGGTCAGGAAGTAATCGTTATCCGTATCCTGGAATTTTCTTTTGTCACCGATACCGGAAAGCAGAGCGACCGCGTAATCGAACATACCCCCGATATTTTTACCGGACATCTCTATACCGAGATCTCGACCGGGATACAGCACCTGGATCGGAGATCGTTCAATGATTTGCAGCTTTGAAGATGATACCACCCGTTGACGGCTGAACGGTGACTTGAACTGTCCGACCCGCAGCCGGGCATAGGGAACGTATCTGAATCCCACCCAGGCGTCTTTCATGCTCATCGGTTTCAGCTTGTCCATGCTGATCTCGAACTTATAGTCTACATGCTTATACATATATCCGTCCAACTGAAAACGCATCCGCCGGATGTTGAAATCGCTGGTATCGTCCCGGCCGGCTTTGTTTTCATAGGTTTTAAAGGTATAGAGAAACTGCAGCCTGGTAGACAGGTTAAGCGAATGATTTTTCTCGGATTTCCTGTCCGCTTTTTTGATTTCCCTGACATCGTCTTTGGTCAGCAGATTCTTTTCCACCAGTTTCCGGATGAGGGCGTCATCATTGTTAAAATTAAAAATCCGCTCTCCCGCAGCCCGGACATTAATCGCTGTCAACAAAATCAACAAGGGTACGGCAAAGTAAAATCTTCTTTTTCGCATTATTCTCCTCCAAATCGTTAAGGTAAAACAGGTCTGTTCAATCTGAGTGGGAGAATTTTATCGGAAGTTTGTTAAGCAAATGTGAAGAGAAGATAAAGAATAAATTAATTTACGGTTAAGATAAGGTTAAGATATTTTCCGGTTTATAAATCCGGCCGGTTGAGATATAATTTAGTTCCAGAAAATCAGTAAAAATAAGGAGAAACAGATGAGCGCCACTTACAATGCGGATGAGATTATCGAGATAGCGGAAAACATCGAAAAGAACGGGGCCAGGTTTTATCAACAGGCCGCCCGGGTCTGCACGGATACGAACGTCAGGGAACTGCTGCAGGAACTGGCCGAGATGGAAGACAGGCATGAGTCATATTTTTCTTCCTT
>JBHHXV010000192.1:0-4699 GCA_046757225.1 bacterium | reverse complement strand
CTTCAAGAGTCAGGTTGGGCAGGTTTCGGAACCGGTCCCGGAGCGGCTCGAACCTGTTGAAAAGAGGGGCGATCAGAACAGGATAAAGCACGGTTAAGGTAATCTGAATAACAGAGACCGCCAGAAATCCCCAGACCCACCAGCTTTCCGGAAATTTTTTTATAAACCATAAGACCGGTGACAGCAGTAAGAAGGCAAAGATAACGGATATTGCCCCCTCCTTGAGATGGTCGGTGATCCAGATTTTAAGGGTAGCTTGGTTGAAGCCGTATTTTTCTTCCAGGACAAAGGTCTTATAATAATCAAAAGGGATTCCGACCAGGGAGGAGACAGTCCCCAGCGCCAGAAAGAAAACCACTCCGCTGACAAAATTATGCGCGGGATAGAGATCCAGGAACGGCAATAGCCCGGTGAGGATTATCGCCAGGAAAAGAAGGTCGGTGACTATTGCCTGGATCTGCCCCAGCCGGCTCTTATCCAGGGTGTAGTCGTTTATTTCCGAAAGCTTGCCCTGATCGATGACATCCTGGAAAACGGACGGGATTTTTCCCCTTTTCAGGTGCTTACGGTTGAGCTTGTCCAGCCAGAGGGAAAACCACAGCTGAAACAGGTAAACCGTGAGAAATCCAATTAAAACATAATTAATCAATAACATATTTTCTTAACCCGTAAAAAATGATAGACTATCAAAACTGATATTAAAAGGCAAATGACAATGAATAATTCCCTATACGCGGTTCCCCTGGGGGGACTGGGAGAAATCGGTCTCAACATGATGACCTATCGTTATGCCGACCGGATTCTGATTGTGGACGCCGGGATCATGTTCCCGGACGAGCTTGATTTCGGGGTGGATATCGTTATCCCTGATTTTGAGTATCTCCGGGAAAACAAGGAAAATATTGCCGGTCTGGTGATCACGCACGGCCATGAAGATCACATCGGGGCGATTCCTTACCTGTTGAAAGAGTTTCTTGTTCCCGTTTATGGAACCAAACTTACCCTGGGTCTGATTGAAAACAAGCTCAGGGAGCACGCTTTGGATGAGGCGGTGGAAATGGTCTGCATCGCCCCGGGGGAAAAGGTTCTCCTGGAAGATTTTGAGATCGAGCCGGTCAGGGTCAATCACAGCATCGCCGATGCGGTGAGCCTGGCGATTACCACCCCGGCCGGGACGATTATCCATACCGGAGATTTCAAGGTTGATTATACCCCGATAGACGATAATCCGATTGAGCTGAACAAGTTCGCCGAGTTCGGTCAGGCCGGGGTGCTGGCCCTGTTTTCCGACAGCACCAACGTCGATCAGGAGGGGCACACCATTTCCGAGCGCGACGTGGGAAAAACCCTGGACGAGATCTTCAGAATTACCTCAGGCAAGATAATCGTGGCCAGCTTCTCTTCCAATATCCACCGGATTCAGCAGGTTGTGGACGCTTCGGAAAAATACGGCCGGAAAATCTGCCTGGTGGGCCGCAGCATCGTGGAAAACACCGCTATCGCCGCAGAACTGGGATATCTTAACATCAATCCGGGCAGCTTGGTGGATGTCAAGAAACTGGCTGACCTGCCTTCCCATAAAATAACCGTGCTTTCCACCGGCAGCCAGGGGGAGCCGATGTCCGCCCTGTCCAGAATAGCGGTCAATGAACATAAACAGATCAAGGTGAAAAAAGGGGACGCCGTCTTGATCTCCGCCAAGATCATTCCGGGAAACGAGCGCTCCATCCATCGGTTGATAAACCATTTCAGCCAGCTGGGAGCCAACATAGTTTACGAAAAGATCTCAGAAATTCATGTCTCCGGGCACGCTTACCGGGAGGAATTGAAGCTGATGCTTCATCTGGTCAAGCCCCGCCATTTTGTACCGGTTCACGGGGAATACCGCCATTTGTCCGGCCACACGAAGCTGGCCTGTGAAATGGGAATCGGACGGGAAAGCGCTTGTCTGGCGCAGAACGGTGATGTGATAAAGATCGACGGTCAGGGGATAGAGATTGTCGACAAGGTGTATACCGGCCGGGTTTTCGTAGACGGCAAAGGGGTGGGAGACGTTGGCCGGGTGGTGATCCGCGACCGGCGCCACCTGGCCAACGATGGCATCGTCATGGTGATTATCGGGCTCAATCACCGCTCAGGAGAGATCGTCTACGGGCCGGAGCTGGTTACCAGGGGGTTTGTTTATGAGGATAATTCCCAGGATCTGCTGGAAGAAGCCCGGGAAATGCTGGTTTCTCTCCTGGAGGAAAGCAGCGTTGAACTGAAGGCCAACGAAGCGGATATCAAAAAAACAATCAAGAGCGCTCTCAAGAAATGGTTTTACCAGAGGATCGCCCGCTATCCGATGATACTCAGCACGATTGTGGAATTTTAATCGGGTTCTGTTGACATATACTAACGCTATAATCCTGGGCTTGGTCCAGGGGTTGACCGAGTTCCTGCCGGTCAGCAGTTCCGGGCATCTGGTGATTATGCAGTCGTTATTGCCGGGTTTTAAAGGAGCGGGACTGGCGTTCGACACCCTGCTTCATCTGGCCACCCTGGTGACTGTTCTGGTATATTTCCGAAAAGAGATATTCGCCGTTATCAGCGGGACGGCCGGAAAACCGGTCACAGGCGAAGGAGGGCTGTCAGTGAAGGATTCCCGCCGGTTGGCGCTGCTGATAATAATAGCCACCATTCCTACCGGCGTGATCGGCCTGGCCTTCAAAAAAAAGTTTGAATACCTGTTCAGCCGTCCGGATATTGTCGGCATAATGTTGCTGATTACCGGAACCTTGATGTTCGCCGCTGAGCGGTGGGCCGGAAAAAGAAAAAATCGGCGGGAAAAGCAAACGGTAGAGACCTCCAGGCCGGTTTCCCTGCTTATCGGAATAACCCAGGGGTTGGCTGTTACTCCCGGAATTTCCCGCTCGGGTTCCACTATTGCTGCCGGTATCTTCTGCTCTCTGGAACGGAACTGGGCAGCCAGGTTCTCCTTTTTAATCTCGATTCCGGCGATCAGCGGCGCATTTTTATTGCAGAGCCGGGAAATCATCGGTATACTATTCCAACCCGGAGAGCTGGCGCCCGCCCTGGCGGGGATGCTGGTGGCCGGAATATCCGGTTACCTGGCTATTGATATCCTGTTGAAACTGGTATCCAGAGAGAAGCTTTCTTATTTCTCTTATTATTGCTGGGCAGTTGGTCTGGTAGCGGTTTTTTATTTTATTTGAGATTAATTAAGTGTCGTTTGTTGAAGGTCTGAAATGCCGCGAGTGCGGCGAACTATACCCGATTGAGCCGAAATATGTGTGCGAGTTCTGTTTCGGTCCTCTGGAAGCGGTCTATAATTACGAAAGGATCGCCCGGAATTTCAATAGGGAGGTAATCCTTTCCCGGTCCAAGAATATGTGGCGGTACCGGGAACTGCTGCCGATAGACCATGACCCGACCGTGGGGCTTTACTCCGGTTACACCCCGTTGGTGAAGGCTGACCGGCTGGCGGAAAGCCTGGGGGTGGACACCCTTTACGTCAAAGACGATTCCGTGTGTCATCCCACCTTTTCCTTCAAAGACCGGGTGGTTTCCGTAGCCTTGTCCAAGGCCGGGGAATTCGGGTTCGATACGGTAGGGTGCGCCTCCACCGGCAATCTGGCCAATTCGGTGGCCGCTCACGCGGCCAAAGCCGGCCTTCAAAGCTATATCTTCATCCCCAATGACCTGGAAGCGGGAAAGGTGGTCTGTTCCCTGGTTTATAACCCCAATCTGGTGGCGGTCAGAGGTCATTACGACGATGTTAACCGGTTATGCAGCGAAATCGCCAACAGTTTTCCCTGGGCCTTTGTCAATGTCAATTTAAGGCCGTTTTATGCGGAAGGGTCCAAGAGTTACGGTTTTGAGATCGCCGAACAGCTGGGGTGGAAGTATCCCCGGCATATTGTTGTTCCGGCCGCTTCCGGTTCCCTGATCACCAAGATCTGGAAGGGCTTCGGCGAATTGCATAAACTGGGCATGGTTACGGAACCGCTGGACACACGAGTGTATGCCGCTCAAGGGGCGGGCTGTTCCCCGATTGTCACCGCCATTAAAGCGGGCCGGGATATAATCAAGCCGGTAAAGCCGAAGACGATCGCCAAGTCCCTGGCTATCGGCAACCCGGCCGACGGTTACTATGCTTCCCGGGTGGTGCTTGATTCAGGCGGCACCGGAGAAGAGGCGTCCGACCAGGAAATAGTGGACGGCATCAAACTGCTGGCCGAAACCGAAGGGATTTTTACGGAAACGGCCGGAGGGGTTACGGTGGCGGTGGCGGTCAAGCTGATCAGGCAGGGAATAATCCCCAGGGATGAGCCGATCGTCATCTGTATAACCGGTAATGGATTGAAAACCCAGGAAGCGCTTACCGGACAGGTAAACAGATTCAGGGAGGTTGACGGTACCCTGGAATCATTTAAAAAAGAATTTGGCTTTTAATAATTTATTGGGAGGATAAAGCATGGCGGTTAAAGTTAAGGTTCCCACTCCTTTGCAGAAACTAACCAAGGGAGAGGCGGAAGTCTCGGTTGAAGGGACGAACGTTTTTGAAGTGATCGATAATATGGAAAAGGATTACCCGGGTATTAAGAGCCGGTTGTGCGATGATGCGGGAGCGGTCAGGCGGTTTGTAAATATCTATAAAAACAGCGAAGATATCCGTTTCTTAAACGGGGGCGAAACC
>JBHHXV010000191.1:0-4730 GCA_046757225.1 bacterium | reverse complement strand
TTTCTGGTAAGGGGTCTGGCAAATGTCAGCCAAGTTTATGAATAGACCGGGTTAATTATTAAGCCCCATAATTCAGCATACCTGTAAATCCGGTGACATCCATGATAAGTAAAGAGGAAAACGGAGATTGGTCTTTCGGCTTGTCTCAAGCCGAAAGTATTCAGGGAATCGTTACCCTTAAAAGGTTTCGGCTTGAGACAAGCCGAAACACCCGTTTATGGATGGGCACGAGGCTATCTTTCTCCCCAGCGTTCAAGCAGATCATGCTTTATGCTTAATTGGTCCAGCACCTTGCCGACCACAAAATCCACCAGGTCGGCCACAGACTGGCTTCGCCCGTAAAAAGCCGGCATGGCCGGCACGATCGCCGCCCCCGCTCTCTGGAGTCTCAGCATATTTTTCAAATGAATCTGATTGAAAGGGGTTTCCCGGGGAACCAGGATCAGGGGACGGTTTTCTTTCAAGATTACGTCCGCCGCTCTTTCGATCAGGTTGCCGGAGATTCCCTGGGCTATCCGGGCCAGGGTACCCATGGAGCAGGGAATAATCACCATCGCTTCCATTCCCCCGGTGCCGCTGGCCGCGGACGAATGGAAATCATTCCTGTCTACGTAGGTAAAGTTTCCGGGGAGGCGGAACTCCTGACCCAGAATCCCGGTTATTTGCTTGGGGGGGGTTCCAGATAGAGATAATCCCAGCTCTTCCTTGAGCACCATAAACCCGGCCGGAGAGATGGTCAAATGGAGCTCGTGTCCGCCTTCGGCCAGATAACTTAAAAAACGCCGGGCATACGGCATGCCGCTGGCTCCGGTTATGGCGGTAAAAAGCTTAATGGTAGGTCACCTCTTCCCGGTGGTTTACGGCGGCAGGGGGAATCACGGTGATCTGATCGTTTAAATCTATGTTTACCGCTTGATGGGCTTTCAAGGCCTTTTTTTCCCGGTGGGCGATCACCAGCCAGAGGGTGGCGAAATAGCCGATCATGGAAGTGAAAATTCCGACAATGATTCCTCCGGTTACCAGATTAATCACGATATGAAAGCCTAATTGGGCGATATTATTGAAATTTACGGCCGCACTGGCTGCCACCGGGAAAAAGTGGCCGATAAAGTAAGCGCCGACCTCATAATTTATCGGGTAGATGACCGGAGCGGTCAATGGATTGGTAACCCAGACCCCCAGGACGGCCGCCAGCTTGTTTTCTCCCAGAAGGGCGGCGAAGAAAAGGGCGATCGGCATCTGAAACCCCATCGTGGGACTCATCCCGATAAACAACCCCAGGGCCATGCCGCTGGCGACCTCCTTGGGACGGGCTTTAATCCGGATAAACTTCAGGTAATGATACCTGAGGCTCCGTCTTATTTTTTCTTTAATAATTTTCATCTGTTTTTTGAGGCGTACTCGACGATGTTTCTAAAAAAGGTTTGTCCGTCTCCTTTTGCGGGAGCCGGTTTTCCCTGACGCCGGAGGTTATCTTTGATTTTAGTCCAGTGCGGATGGTTTTCAAACAATAAAAAGGCTTCCGGGTGAGCCATCTGGCCGAATACCCGTCCGGTAGGGTCGCACAGCCCGGCGATACTCTCCAGGGAACCGTTCGGGTTGGCGGGGTACTCCATGGTCGGGTTTCCGGTTTCCGGGTCTGCGTACCAGAGAGTAATATTCCCTTCTTTTTTGAGCCGGTCCAGGATCCTGGAGGCTTCTTCAGGGTTGTGGCAGCCGTGTTCGGTTTCCAGGACAAACCGCCCCTCTCCATGCCTGACCGGCAGAAAGATCCTTTCGATTCCTTTCGTGGCTACACAGGGGCTTTCCCGGTTTACTGTATGCCAGACCCAGCGGTTTTCGTATTTACCGGAAAGATTTTCCGCCAGGCTGGCCTCCTGCCGGTGGTAATTGTTGTCCCAGCCGGGCAGGATTCCCAGCTTGACCATTACCTGAAAACCGTTGCAGACGCCGAATACTATTCCGTTTTGGGAGATGAACTTCTGGATTACCTCTAAAAAGGTCAGTTTTTCCGAACCTTGAATAATGGCGTGACGAATCAGGTTGGCCAGAGCCAGGGCGCTGCCCAGATCGTCTCCGAAAGAAAACCCTCCCGGGAAATTCAAAACCTGATAATCCCGTATATCCACCTTTCCGGCGATTACTTCCGAGAGGTGCTTGATATCGGCGGTCGCTCCCTGCCGCCGGTAAGCGGCCGCCATCTCCGCTTCGCAGTTGATGCCGTGCCCGGTCAGAACCAGGGATTTAACTAATGCAGCCAATTTTCTACCGTTTTGTAAAGATTGCCGGGAAATTCCGGCGGGTTTTGGTCAAGCCAGATAACCTGCTTAACCTTCCGAAACCAGGTCAGCTGACGCTTGGCGAATCTGCGGGAATCCCGTTTTATCAGTTCCACCGCTTTCTCCCGGGAAAGCTCTCCTGCCAGATAAGCGGCTAACTGCCGGTACCCGACCGCCAGCATTCCCGGGGCGTCCGGTTTATATCCTTTGTTAAGAAGTTCCTTTACCTCGTCCACCCAGCCGGATTTTATCATCAGCTCGACCCTCCGGTTTATCCGCTCGTACAGCTCTTTCCGGTCTTGAGTTATCCCTAGAACCAGGCAGTCATAGGGCGGTTTCCTGGTAAATTTTTTCCGCCAGGCTGAAACAGGTTGGCCGGTCTGCCGCCAGACCTCCAGGGCCCGGATAATCCGGAATTCATCGCTTCGGTTTATTCGGGAAGCGCTTTCCCGGTCTACTTCCTTCAACTGATTGTACAGAAAATCAAGTCCCCGCTCCTGAACCTCATTTTTCAAAGACCTCATTATGACTTCATCCCGGGGAGGGTTATCCACCAGGCCGTCGGTCAGGGTTCGCAGATAAAGGCCGGTTCCTCCTTCAACGATTACAGTCCGGCCGGAGGCGGCGATTTGAGTGATCTTCTGGCCGGCCAGCCGCAGAAACTCTCCGGCGCTGAAGGCTTGATCAGGGTTTACTACATCCAGCAAATGATGCCTGACGGCTTTTCGCTGGGAACCGGTCGGCTTGGCGGTTCCGATATCCATGTACCGGTAGACCTGGCGGGAATCGGCATGGATGATTTCTCCGTCATATTTTCGGGCCAGTTCGATTGCCAGGGCGGTCTTTCCCGCCGCCGTAGGGCCGGCCACCAGGATCAATTTAATCGAATCAGGAGAGCCTGGTGTCATGTCAACCATTTATCCCGGGTCAGGTTGTAAAGAATTTACTTCTTTGTTATCATCAAAGTATACAGAATTAACCCTTTCTTGTACATGATATTTCTTGTTGGTAAATGACTGAATCGGATTCCCGCGTTCCCTTGGCCGCCAGAATGCGGCCTCGAAACCTGGATGAATTTCTGGGCCAATCCCATTTGATTTCCGAAGGGTCCGGTTTCCGGCGGTTGGCTGTCCGGGGAAAGCTGGGTTCCTGTATTCTCTGGGGACCTCCAGGAACCGGCAAAACCTCTCTCGCCTGTTTGTTGGCCGCCCTGACCGATGCCCACTTTCATCAGCTCAGCGCCGTGTCGGCCGGGATCAGGGATATTCGGGCGGTTATCACTCAGGCGGAAGCCCGGGCGAAGTCGGATGGCCGCCCTCATCTCTTGTTTATCGATGAAGTCCACCGGTTCAACAAGGTGCAGCAGGACGCTGTCCTCCCCTATGTGGAACGGGGAACCATTACCCTGATCGGAGCCACTACCGAAAACCCCGGTCTGGAGGTTATTCCCGCTCTGCGCTCCCGCTGCCGGGTTTATCAATTAAAGCCTCTGGAACGGGAACAACTCCTGATTCTGCTTCATCAGGCCTTGACCGACCGGGAGCGGGGGCTGGCTGACCTGGGTGTATCGATTGCCGATGAGGCGGTTTCCCGAATAATCGATTTCGCCGCCGGTGACGGCCGGGCGGTCTTGAACCTGTTGGAGCTTTCCGCTTATGCGGTGGCAGATAAAGACAGTCCCGCCCTGATTGAATTGAAGACCGTTGCCGGGGTGATTCAAAAGACGGCGGTTAAATACGACAAGAACGGGGATGAGCATTACAACCATGCCTCCGCCTATCAGAAGAGCCTGCGTGGCTCTGACCCGGATGCCGCTTTGTACTGGCTGGGAAAGATGATCGCCGGTGGGGAGGAGGTCGGTTTTATCTCCCGCAGGCTGGTGGTTACCGCTGCCGAAGACGTAGGAAACGCCGACCCTCAGGCCCTGATGCTGGCTCAATCCGCGGCCGCCGCTGCCGACCGGCTGGGCCTCCCTGAGGCCCGGATTCCCCTGGCCCAGGCTACAGTATATGTGGCTGCCGCCCCCAAAAGCAATGCTTCCATAACCGCGATAGACTCGGTCTTGGATGATATTGAACAGCAGGGAAACAGCTATCCGGTTCCCGAGCATTTGAGAGACGCCCACTACCGGGCGGCCGGTAGTTTGCAACAGGGCCTGGGGTATCAATACCCGCACCGGTTTCCTTACCATTTCGTGGCTCAGGAATATCTGCCCGGGCCTTTGCTGGACAAAGCCTATTACCGCCCTCCGGAAGTCGGGTTCGAGCGGGAAATTAAAAAACGGCTGGACTGGTGGAAAAAACGGAAAACAGCAACTGATGGATTGTGAATAATCCCGAATAATTCGGGAATCATAACCGGCGAAACGGTATTTATTTGAAAAGCGAAACTTTTTATCAGTTTCCCTTCAACTTTTCTGGGCTAACAAATTTTGTATGGACGTTGGCCTGA
>JBHHXV010000190.1:0-4795 GCA_046757225.1 bacterium | reverse complement strand
TTATCGATAAAGGGAGAAAACCAACGTCCGAAAAGAGTTTGTTTGCCGGAAAAAGTTTTAACCCGAATAATTCTGGCTATTGACAAGCATTGACTATATTATAGTTTAATTATGGCAAACGGGAAAATGTTATTTGTCTTACTTCTTTTCGGGAAAAGCAAAATCGATTCACGCTTGCAAAAAGGCCGGTTTGAGTTTATACTTAATGATTCAATTTCTGGAGAGTCAAGGTGAATATATGAACGAAAAAGAGCTTCCCGATGATTATAATACTGAGATTTTAAGTCAAAGGGAGATCTGGGATCGAAAAGAAGTGCTGCGCCTGATCTACCGTGATTGGTACAAAGATATTGTAGCCCGGATGAAAGCTCCGGATACAGGGGTAAACCTGGAACTCGGCTGCGGCTGCGGAAATTTCAAGAAATATTTTCCAAACGTCATTTCCTCGGATATGTTCGCCAATCCCTGGGTGGATATGGTAACTTCGGCTGACGTTCTACCCTTTGCCCCTGAAAGTATAGATAATATCGTTATGATAGATGTGCTTCACCACCTTAAATACCCGGCCGGCTTTTTCTCTGAGGCGCAGAAGATTCTTAAACCGAAAGGCCGCCTGATCATGATAGAGCCGTATGTCTATTATGCCGCTTTTCTGCTCTACCGCTTTCTTCATCATGAGCCGGTGGATCTGGGGCAGGAGCCGTTTCCGGAAAACGGAGAGAGAGTGCGGGAAACGGATTTCGCCAACGAAGCTCTTCCATCGATTATCTTTGAAAAGCATTTTGACCGGTTCAAACAAAAATTTCCCGGACTGAAATTGGTGATGAAAAGATTTTTCTGCTTCTGGGCCTACCCCCTTTCCGGCGGTTTCAATTATTTCAGCCTGATCGGCCCCCGCGGTTACCGCTGGCTGAACAGTTTTGAAAGAAAGCTGGAAAACCGGCTGGGACGCTTTCTGGCCATGCGGATGCAGTTGGTTATAGAAAAACAGTAATAATTTTAACCCGAATAATTCGGGATAGACCAGGTTAACGATAATTATGGACAAAAATAAGAAAAAAGCCTTTTTCGATACATTGGCGCCGGAGCGGGATAACTGGAAGAAGCGGAACCGGTATTACAACAGGGATATAGAACGGTACTGCTCATTCTGCATTCCCCCGGGGTCCAGTGTTCTGGAAATCGGCTGCGGCACGGGAGACCTGTTGGCCAGCGTTCAACCGGGTAAAGGAGTAGGCATAGACTTCAGCCCCGGGATGCTGGAAATCGCCCGGGAGAAATATCCCGGTTTGAAGTTCCTGCTGACCGATGCGGAGAGTTTGAATATAAGAGGAAAATTCGATTACATTATTATTTCCGATGTCATCGGATTGCTGGATGATATCCAAGTAGTTTTCGCCGCCCTGAGGAGAGTGACCACCCCCCGGACCAGAATTTTAATCACCTACCATAACTCCATCTGGGAACCGGCCCTGGCTTTGGGGGAAAAATTGGGCCTTAAAATAAAATACCCCTGGAGACAGAACTGGCTCCCGCTGGAAGAGATTAAAAACCTTTTATATTTAAATGACTTTGAGGTGATAAAACAGGGATACCGCCTCCTTTTTCCCAAATACATACCCTTGTTTTCCACCTTGATGAACAGATTTATCGCCAAGCTGCCGGGATTGCGCAACCTGTGTCTGGTGGAAGTCTTGGTGGCCAAGGAAACAAAAAAGAGCAGGCGGAAAAGCCACAGTTGCTCCGTGATTATTCCCTGCCGCAATGAGAAGGGAAACATCGAGGGAGCGGTCACCCGCACCCCCGGCCTGGGAAAGCACACCGAGCTGATTTTCATTGACGGTAATTCAACCGATGGAACCGTGGATGAAATCAGTAGGATCATAGAGAAATATCCGGAAAAGGATATCAAGCTTATCCTCCAGGGAGACGGCACCGGCAAGGGCGATGCGGTGCGTAAGGGGTTTGCCGCGGCCGAGGGCGATGTCCTGATGATCCTGGACGCCGACCTGACCGTTCCCCCCGAAGACCTGCCCAAGTTTTTCAACGCCCTGACCGAAGGCAAAGGGGAGTTCATAAACGGCACCCGCCTGGTTTATCCCATGGAAAAGGAGGCGATGCGCTTCCTGAACATGCTGGGCAATAAATTCTTCAGCATGCTTTTCACCTATATCCTGGAACAGCCTTTCCGGGATACCTTATGCGGCACCAAGGTACTGTTTAAATGGGATTATGAAAAGATCGTCCGCAACCGCGGCTATTTCGGAGAATTCGACCCATTTGGTGATTTCGACCTGATTTTCGGGGCTTCCAAACTGAACCTCAAGATCGTCGAAATCCCCATCCGCTACCGGGAGCGGGTTTACGGGTCTACCAATATCAGCCGGTTCTCGCATGGATGGCTGCTCCTGAAAATGAGTTTTGTTGCCCTAAAGAAGCTTAAATTTGTTTAGCCTTAAAGTAACCGTTTTAAGTTTACTGGTGGCCTTATTTCTCATCTTGGCCTACCGGTCTCATGGAGAAAACCTGTACTGCGGAAAAACCGACCAGACCGCCTATATGGGAACCGCTCTCAGCCTTCGGGAACAGGGAGGGCCGGCCAGTTTCCCGAAACTCTGCTTTACCGGAGCATACAAACAGGCTAATCAGCAGCCCCTCTATATCCTGGCAATATCCCCTCTTGCCGCCAGAAATATCCAGTTCTTTATAAAAGCGAAGATATTATCCACGGTTATCGCCTTCGTATTCTTTCTTGTTCTCTTTGTGATCGTTAATAAGGAGTTCGGTTTTCTGGCGTCAGCGGCCGGCATAAGCCTGATGCTGACCTCCTATTTGTTTATCAAATACTTATCCATGGTGGCCTGCGAGTATTTATTGATCACCTTCACTCTCTTAACCTGGTACTTTACCACCAAAGGATTTAAAGACAACAAATCGTGGATTACGGGAGGCCTTTTTTCCGGTCTGGCCTATCTGAGTAAAGCCTCAGCCCTGCTTTACCTGCCGGTCTTCCTGCTGTCGTCATTCATTATCGCCTTAAAGAACAATAACTGGAAAAAGATTTTTTTAAATAAATATTTTGTTTACTACTTTTTAGCCTTTATTCTGGTTTCTTTTCCCTTATTGTACAGAAACACCGTTATCTATAATAATCCTTTCCATACCGTTAATTCCAAGACCATGTGGCTGGATAATTCCCAGGAGTATAATCACCCGGAATTAATCGAAAAGAGCGGCCCGGTAAAATACTTTAAAACCCACTCTTTTGATCAGATATTCAAAAGGGTGGCCTACGGTTTCAAAACCCAGTCAAGGAATTTCTTTAATGCTTATCGAGGGTATCTTTTCGATTTTCCAGATCCCGTATACGGCTGGTATCTTTATGTGGGGATATATTTACTGCTGCCTGTTCTGTCCATAGCCTTTATCTTCCGGGACAACGATTATTCCAGGAAGATCTATACTGTAGTTCTTTTTCTGCTGTTTTACGCCAGCCTGGTCTGGTTTTCGGTCATCGGCCCGTCTTACCGCTATGCCCTGCCGGTAATCAGTATTTTTATGATATACAGTGGGGTGGGGATCGGCGATTTACTGGAAAGGTTCGCGGAGAAAATCAGACCTTTAAAAGATTCCGGGGGCAATACCGCTCTCATGCTGGTTGCTGTTTCGCTCGGCCTGATCTGTCTTGTAACGTTTATCAAGACGGATTTCCGCAAGAATCCGGGGGAGATGTACGCTTATCATGACGGAGAAGAGGCATTGGCCGGCTGGATGAAAAGCAAGCTGCTAGACAGAGATATTGTGCTCCAGGAAGATATGTACCTCTATCCTTATGCGTTGACTTCCGCCCCTTTTTCCAGGATAAAAAGTAAGAGAATTCATCTTCCGCTTGTTTCAAGCTTCGCTGAGATCTCGGATTTCATCAAAACGGAACAAGCGGATTATGTAATATTAACTAAAAAAGGGATCGAAAATAAAAAGAAAATATTTAAACCTTATTTCGAGTTAACCCCGGATGAAAGCATGAGGGTACGAGCCTTACCTCAAGGATGGGAATTAACCTACGCCGACCCCGAACCTCCGGTAAGCTTTCTTATCTTTAAAATAAGCCGTAACTCACTGTAATTACCCAAAAACCCGTTTATAAACGCTGTCCAGATGCCGGCTGTATCGGGAAAGATGGAAGCAGGCGTCGATCTGATCCTGAGTAAGGTATTTTTTAATATCATCGTCCCGGGAGACTAATTCCTGAAAAGGGGCCTCCTTTTTCCAGGCGCGCATGGCATTGCGCTGAACCATCACATACGCATCATCCCGCAGCACCCCGGCCCGGGCCAACTCCAGCAGAACCTGACCGGAAAAGACCAGGCCACCGGTAATTTCCAGGTTCTGTTTCATCTTATCCGGATAAACCAGCAGGTTGGAGATAAGCCTGGTCATCTTATCCAGCATGTAATCGACCAGAATGGAACTGTCCGGCAGGATGATCCGTTCCACCGAGGAATGGCTGATGTCCCGCTCATGCCAGAGAGGAACGTTTTCCAAGGCGGCCTGCAGATTTCCCCGGATGACCCGGGCCAGCCCCGACATCTGCTCGGAGACGATCGGGTTCCGTTTGTGGGGCATGGCCGAAGACCCCTTCTGCCCCTTGGAAAAAAACTCTTCCGCTTCCAAAACCTCGGTGCGCTGCAAGTGCCGGATTTCCACCGCCATTTTATCGAGAGAGCTGGCAATTAACGCCAGGGCGCCCATAAACTCGGCATGACGGTCACGCTGAATTATCTGGGTGGAAACC
>JBHHXV010000189.1:0-4800 GCA_046757225.1 bacterium | reverse complement strand
TATAATACTCCCCAAAAACTGGACAGGGAGTTAAGCAATAAATTAAGGTGTATAGCCAACTTTTAAACAAGCGAAAAAGGAGGCTATCGAGAATGAACCGTAAGAAACATAGTACGGCTTTTAAGGCCAAGGTAGCGCTGGAAGCGATAAAAGAACAGAAAACGACCTCAGAGATCGCCAGTGAATATGGGGTACATCCAAGTCAAATAGGGAGGTGGCGGAAACAGGCCCTGGCAGAGCTGCCCAAGATATTTTCCTCGGATCGGAAAAAGGAGGAACGGTCTACGGAAGAATTGCAGTCTCAGCTTTATCAGCAGATAGGTCAATTGAAGGTAGAGCTTGACTGGCTAAAAAAAAAATCTGGCCTACTCGGTTAAAGAGCGGCGCTTGTTGGTGGATTTTGAGAATCATAAGATAACTGTTTTCCGTCAGTGCGAATTATTGGGTGTTTCCCGTTCCGGTGTTTATTATCAATCTGTTAGAGACGATAGTTATAATCATGAGCTCATGCGGTTAATCGATATGTTTTTTACCGATGACCCCACTTTGGGGGTTCCTAAAATGACTGCTCATCTGCGGAAGTTGGAGCACCGGGTCAATGAGAAACGGATCCGCCGTCTTATGCGGCTGATGGGACTGATGGCGATTCATCCCAAACCCCGGTTGAGCCGGCCGGAGAAGGAACACGAGAAATTTCCTTATCTGCTGAAAGGGCTACGGATAGAACGGCCCAACCAGGTATGGTGCACCGATATTACCTATATTCGACTGCGTCTGGGATTTGTTTATCTGGTGGCGATTATGGACTGGTTCTCCCGCTATGTGTTGTCCTGGAAAATTTCCATAAGTCTGGAGGTGGAATTCTGTCTGGAAGCATTGGATAAGGCTCTGGCATCCGGCCGCCCCGAAATTTTCAACAGCGACCAAGGATCACAATTTACCAGCAGGAAGTTTGTCGGTCGCCTGAAAGATGCCCAGGTTAAGATCAGCATGGACGGCCGGGGGAGAGTGTTTGACAACATCTTCATAGAACGCCTTTGGCGGACGGTTAAATATGAAGAAGTCTATTTGAAAGAGTATTCCGGAGTCTCCGATACGGTCAGGAATCTGGAAAGATTTTTCCAACGTTATAATCACAAAAGGCTCCACCAGTCACTGGGCTACCAAACCCCGGCAGAAGTTCATTTCGGACAGGTTGTCAAAAAAGAGAAATGAGTTTAACGCTTTGAGAGACTAATGGATGAATAAAGAAAGGCCGTACCCTAAAAGTACGGCCCATCCATCAGTCACCCGTATCGGCGCTCGAGTTGCTCTCCAGCAGTGCTCTATCCTCCGTACGGACAGAAGGAGTATATCATATAACACATTGAGTGGAAATGGCTGACACCAAAAAATTGCTTAACTTTCCCATTTTTTTGTCTTGACAATGGGGAGTACCTCAATTAGTTGGTAATTGCCGTTGGTTGCTCTGTCAAGTTTTTTTTGACTTTTGCTGCTCGCTTCAACTAAACTGTTATTATCTTTGATAAGAATTTATATTTTAAGGTACGTTTCAATGAAGAAAAAATATTGTCGAATACCGGTAATAGCAATAATGATCTCGGGGATGGCCGCCTGCAAAATCACCAAACCTACCGCCATAAATTACACTTCCGTCTTAAAACCAAAAAAGGTTTCGGCTCTTTCAAAGGCCAAACTGTTGGTTTTGCAGACCAGGTTTGCCGAAGCCCGGTCAAGGTTAAAAAACTTTCTTAAAGAAAGCCCCGGGCACGAGATGGCTCCCGAAGCTCAATTCATGATCGGAGAATCGTACGATATGGAAAACAAAGCGGAACCGGCCAAAGCGGCCTATCAAAAGACCATCGACGATTATCCGGACACTCCCCAGGCCGGTACCGCCGCCATGATGCTCAAGAGATACGCCGTCAAGGAAAAGAACTATAAAAAAGCCCTGGAGTTTGTTAAATTGTCCATGGAACACAACAAAATGAACTCGAACATCGAGGACGGCATCTTCGCTCTGGCCACCATTTACGATAAATACCTCAGGAAGCCGGATAAAGCCCTGGGAGAATATTCCAAATTGTTAAAGGACACCCAGAATCCCCGGCTGGCTCCCAAATCATACCTGGGCGCAATCAAGATATATCAGAAAAAGGGAGAAGACATCAAGGTGGTACAACTGGCCACAGTCCTGGCTAAAAAGTATACCTGGAGCAAGGAATCGCGGCAGGCGAAAGAGATTTTAGAAAAATACAAAAAGCGCTAACCCTTACCTTGTCAAACCCTCATAATAAAACTGAACACTCCGATATCTGGTCGAACCCCATCAGTTCCCAAGCCCCTCAAAAAACTTCCCACAACAAAGATTTTTTTCAAAGCGATAATTTCCATCTGCTGCTTTTTCTGTTAACCGCTCTGTCTACCTACTGGGTTCAGGGCTGGTGGTACGCGATCACCATCATGGGCATCCTGGGAGCCCATGAAATGGGACATTATGTTATGAGCCAGAAATACGGAGTGGTCACCACCCTTCCCTATTTCATTCCTTTTCCCGTTTCCATATTCGGAACCATGGGAGCGGTCATTAAAATGAAAAGCCCGATTCCCCATCGCCAGGCCCTGTTCGATATCGGAATCGCCGGCCCCCTGGCCGGCCTGGCCCTGGCCATTCCCACCATTCTCATCGGCCTGAGATTCTCTGTTGTCGTACCGGTTTACGCCATGAAAAGCCTGGGTGTCATTAATTTAGGGGACCCTTTGTTATTCAGGTTTTTACAATGGCTGGCTCTGGGAAAACTTCCCCCGGGAACAGACATAATTCTTCACCCCATGGCTTTTGCCGGGTGGGTGGGGCTGTTTGTCACCGCTTTAAATCTGCTTCCCATAGGTCAACTGGACGGTGGACACATAGTTTATGCTATCTGGGGGAAACAAAGCAAACAAATTTATTTAACAGCCATGGGAATCATGGGGCTTATCTGTATATTTTACAACCCCGGCTGGATATTGCTGCTGGCCCTGATCGCCATGTTCGGTTTCAAACACCCCCCTCCCACGGACGATTATCAACCATTGGATAAAAGGCGTAAGTTTTTGGGTTGGATAACCATGGTAATCTTCCTGCTTTCTTTTACTCCGGTTCCCTTTAAACTGAGAAATACCCGGCCTCAAATAAAACAACAGCTCCGGTGGGCAAACAACTCTGTTAAAAGCGGCAAACAATATTGTACAATATAAGAATCTGTCAACAGGTTCTAAGGGACTGATTTTATGCCCGGAAAAAAACATCTTATAATAACCTCTGTTCTCCTGGTCGTTCTGATGGCCATGCTCTTTCCCGGCCAGGCCTTTTCCACTCACCAGAAAAAATATAAGATCACCGATGACTTCCCATTCTATCCCCTGCTGCTCCAGACATTGGATAACCGGCCAGCCTATTATATAGATTTTCTGCCCAACCTGACCTGTTCCATGTGTCATTACAAGATCTATACCCAGTGGCGGGGGTCAATGCATTCGCTGGCCTATACCGACCCGTACTGGCAGGTCATGTGGCGGCTTTGCGCCAAAGAAACCAAGGGCAGGTTCAATGTTTACTGCGCCGGCTGTCACGCCACCATCGGTGTTTTGACCAGAACCATGCTTTCCCCCAAGGATGCCACCCCCAATAATCCGGCCATCGCCAACATAAGATTCGGCGTGCAATGCGACGTCTGCCACTCGATAAGAGGGGTAACCGGGGAAAAAGCCCCTATCGGCCGGCAGGGAAACGCCTCCATTCTGTTCGCTCCGGGCAATGTCAAACACGGACCTTTCAGCGACAGCCCGGTGGTCGGCCACAAATCCCGCTACTCGCCTTTACATCGAAGCGCCGAGTTCTGCGCCTCCTGCCACAGCATGTTCAATCCGATAAACAATAACCCGATCGTGGACACTTACAAGGAATGGAAAGGGTCTGTCTACGCGGAAAAGGGGATTATCTGCCAGGATTGTCATATGGCCTCCATCGATAACTCGATTAAAGTAAGTCAGACGCTCAAAAGAATTTACACCCCGGGAGTGGTGGCTATCGGGGGGCCTAAACGGGCTTTGGCCAGACCGCACAATTTCGTGGGCGCCAATTATACGGTTCTGGAAAAGATGGGGTTTCCCAAATACGGGGCCATGGCCAGAAAACGCCTTAAACATGCGGCTTTACTGGCCTTGGAGGTTCCCCCCCGGGTTTCTTCCGGGAAAGAGGTAAAATTCAAGGTCGCGGTAAAAAACGACAAGGCCGGCCATAATCTTCCCACCGGCATGAACGAGCTGCGCCAGGTCTGGCTGGATATCGACGTGAAGGACAAAAACGGACAACTGCTGTTTCATACCGGCAAATTAAACAAAATAGGGGATATTGAGCCGGGCACGGAAATGTTTAATGTGAAGGGATACGACAGTAAAGGAAAGCTTACCTATAAAATCTGGAAGATAGCCTCACCAAAGGATACCTCTATTCCTCCTAAAGCCACCGCTTTTAGAAATTTCAGCTTCAGCCTGCCCGAAACAGGGGTGGAAGGGCCGCTTAAATTGAAAGTGGTTCTGCGTTACCGGGCCTTCCCTCAAGGATTTTCCGACTTCCTCATGGGCAAACGGGCTTTCAAACTGCCAATCGTGGACATGGTTTCTTCAGAAACCACCCTCAAGCTGGCTGATTAGGCTTTACCGTGAAAATGCCGGAGTGGAGTCTTACTAATCTTGGGGGATAACCGGCTCTTTTCATCATGAGGGGGTGACGGATGGCCCGTCATGAAAAGTTTT
>JBHHXV010000188.1:0-4805 GCA_046757225.1 bacterium | reverse complement strand
AATACCCGGCCAGCAAGGAGGCGGAAGACTCGGCCTTCAAGCTGGGAAACGCTTATTTTGAAAAAAAAGAATATCAGAAAGCGATCGATGCCTGCCGAAAGGCCCTGAAAAAATCACCCCAGAACGCTTCAGCGGAAGACGCCTGGTATTTGATCGCAGAATCCCATTCCCAGTTGAAACAGTATGCCCAGGCCCAGGAGGTTTACCAGAGCTTTCTCAATAAGTACCCGAAGACCAAATATGTCGACCGTATTTACTATGGTCTGGCCTGGAGTTATTTGAGCCGGAAGATAACGGATAAGGCTATCGGTTATTTTGACAAGATTGTCACTGATTATCCTCAGTCGCCTTATTATGAGGAATCCCTTTTTAAAAAGGCGGAAATCAATTTTAATCACAAGAAGTACCGGGAAGCTCTAAAAAGCGCCCTGGAACTGAAAAACAAGAAACCGGACAGCAAGTTGATGGAAAACGGCCAGTTTCTTATTTCCTGGTCTCACTATCTGCTCAATGATTACCCGAAAGCCAGAGACAGCTTTAAGTCACTGTTGGAAAAATACCCCCAAAGCAAGCATGTACCGGAATCAATTTACATGGAAGCGGAATCGAACTACCAGATCAAGGATAACAAACAGGCGATTGAAGGATATAAAAAGCTTCTGGCCCAATACCCGAAAAGCGAGTTCGGAGACGATGCGGTAATGGGGATGGCTTCCGCTTATAACTTGACCGGTCAGCCTGATCAAGCGCTTCAGGCTTATCAGACTCTTATCCGTGATTATCCCGACAGCAAGCATGTGGATGAGGCTTACTATCTGAGCGGGGAATACTACTATAATCGAAAAGAATACAGTAAAGCCCTGGTCGCTTTTAACAAGGTCATAGATGATTACCCCCAAAGCAGGTATCTGGATGGAACTCACTACTGGAGAGCGGAGATTTATTACGCCCAGACGAAATACCGGGACTCCATGCGGGAGTATAAACTGGTTCTGAATGAGTACCCCGAAAGTAAGTTTTCCATACGTTCCCTTTACGGGGTCGGCTGGTGTTACATGAAACTCAAAGAATACGACCCGGCGATCCGGACCTTTGGCTCGGTGGTCAGCAAATACCCGGACAGCCCTTTCAGGGTGGAGTCGCAACTGAGGATAGGTGACGCTTATTACGCTCAGAAGAAATATGGTCAGGCGATAACCGGATACCGTAAGGTGAAGGAGATCGACCCGGAAAACAAATCCGGATATCTGGTCAATGCGGAGTACTGGCTGGGCTGGTCGCTCTATAAAGCGGAAAAATATCAGAAGGCGATTAACTCCTTCAAGCGTTTGCTGGCCAATTACCCCCAATTTGATCACCGGGCCGAGAGCCAGTTTCAAATCGCTATTTTATATAATGAGTTGATAAAGTACCGGGAATCACAAAAGGCTTATCAGGCGGTCATAAATAATTACCCTAAGCACAAGCTTGTGCCGCAGGCGTACTTCGGTAAGGGCATCTCGCTTATCTCCATGGGAGAAGCGGCCAAGGACAGGAATCAGGAAAAAAAGATGATCCGGAAGGCCATCAAGAATTTTAAGCGGATTATCGCCGGCTATCCCAAACATAATCTGGCGGCTGAATCCCAATATATTCTTGGACAGTGTTATTTCAGGCTGGAACAATACAGCCTCGCCAATACGGAACTGCATAAATTTGTAAAATCTTATCCAAAACATCGTCTGATTATCGAGGCTTATTACAAGTTAGGTTACGGTTACAGCCAGCTCAAAAAATATCAGAAATCGATCGATGCCATGGACAAGGTTATTGCCGACCATAAAAATCAATTGCTGGTTGACGCCCTGTATCAGAAAGCCAACTGCCTGAACAGACTCAAGAAGCGTGATGAATCGATGGTAATTTATCAGAAAATTATCGATGAACATCCCAAACACCGGTTGAGGGTAGCTTCTATATACGATCTGGGCTGGATATATTACGAACAGAAAAAATCCGAGTCCGCTTATAAAAACTTTAAGATGATCGTGGATGATTATCCGGATGTGGTTTACTGGTCAGACGCGATTTATAAATGCGGCGAGTATCATTACAAACGGAAGGAATACCAGCAGGCAACCGCTTACTATACCCGGTATTGCCAGAAGAACCGGAAGGCTGACCTCTATGATGACGCCCAGTACCAGATTGGAATCGGTTATCTGGAAATCGGTAACCAGGCTGAGGCGGAAAAGGCTTTCCTCCAGGTTATTACCAAGCAAAACAGCAACCTGAAAGAAAGCGCCCATATTAAGCTGGGGGCGATTTATCTGGATAAAAAAGAGTTCGCCAAAGCTGAAGAGGCTTATGATAAAGCTCTGGCGCTCAACGGAGATTTCAAGGTGGAGGCAATGCTGGGAAAGGGTAAATGTCTTCTTTACACGGACAAAACCGAAAAATCTCTGAAAGAGCTGAAAACCTTACTGTCTAAGCATTCCCGTAGTTATGTGGTGCCTGAAGCCCAATATTATCTGGGCAAGGCTTATTTTACCATGAAAAATTATAAAAAAGCGGTCGTGGAATTCAGAAAGGTGGATATCTTATATCCCAAAACCGCCTTCGCGGACAGGGCTTTATTGGGAGCGATCGAAGCCTACCTGGGCAATAACAAGCGGAAACAAGCGGAAAAGATCCTCTCTAAAATGGCTAAGAAGTATCCGGACAGTAAATACCTTTCGGAAGCCAAAGCCAAGCTTGCCAATTGATTTTATGAACAAAATTGTTCTGGAAGCTTTAAGGCCCAAACAATGGATTAAGAATCTGTTTGTTTTCGCCGCCTTGATTTTCTCCAAGCATCTGACTGATTTGTCTGATCTTTTCCGCGTTTTTCTCGCGTTTTCCGCTTTTTGCGCCATTTCCAGCAGTGTCTACCTGATTAATGACATTAATGATAAGGAGGAGGACAGGAATCATCCGGAAAAAGCCAGCCGCCCGATCGCGTCCGGCAGACTCAAAGAGAAAACAGCGTATAAAGCAAGCCTGTGGCTGGCTCTGGGAGCGGTGCTGGGAAGCTGGCTGCTCTCACCCGGCCTGGCGGCCATAATAATTATTTATTTTATGGTTACCCTGATTTACACCTTTCGGCTTAAACAGCTGGTAATCCTGGATGTGATGGCCATTGCCATCGGGTTTGTCCTGAGGGTGATCGCCGGGGGAACAGTGATAAACGTGGAAATTTCTTCCTGGCTGCTCCTGTGCACTTTAATGCTGGCGCTGTTCCTGGCCTTGAACAAACGCCGCCATGAATTGGTGCTGTTGGATGTAAACGCCGCCGGGCACAGAGCCATTCTCGAAGAATACAGCACCTCGTTTCTGGATCTGATGATAGCGGTGGTCACCGCCTGTACCCTGATCGCTTATTCACTTTATACCATTTCTCCGGAAACAGTGGCCAAGTTTCATACCAACAAGCTTTTTTATACCATTCCTTTCGTGTTGTACGGGATCTTTCGCTATTTATATCTGGTTCACCAGAAAGAGGGAGGAGGAGAACCCGCTAAAGTGCTGCTTACCGATACTCCCCTGATAATAAATGGGATGCTGTGGTTTTTAACCAGTAATATTATTATTTATTTATATTAAAGGGAAAAAAATGAAATCAAAAGTTGCGGTTTTAAAAACCACCCCGGAAACGGTTATGGAAGATTATCATAAGCTGATGAATCTGGCCGGTTACCAGGAGGTAATTTCCAAGGATCATGATACGGCCCTTAAAATCAATATCTCCTGGCATGTTTTCTATCCGGCCTGCTCCACGACTCCCTGGCAGCTGGACGGGGTGATTCAGGGGATGCTGCAAGACGGCTACAAGAAAGAGTTAATCCACGGCTGCCATAACCGGACGGTGGTGGTAAGCGCCAAAAAGGGAGAGCTGGCCAACAAACATAAGCAGGTAGTGGTAGACAAGCATGGATTGCGCAATGTCCATCTCTATGAAAACGAGGAGTGGATAACCTACCAGCCCAAAGGGGAGATGCTGGTTCTCCACGATATATTCAAGAAGGGGATCGAAATACCCAAGCGGTTTATCGGTGAAAACATCATTCATTTACCTACAGTAAAGACCCATATTTTCACCACCACTACCGGCGCCATGAAAAACGCTTTCGGGGGGCTGCTTCACGAGAAGCGCCACTGGACCCACAGCTGTATTCACGAGACCCTGGTCGATCTCCTGACCATACAGAAAGAGATCCATCCCGGAGTTTTCGCGGTGATGGACGGCACCTTTGTGGGTGACGGCCCCGGCCCCCGCTGCATGGTGCCTTACGTCAAGGATTATATCCTGGCCAGCAGCGACCAGGTGGCCATTGACGCCATCGCCGCCAAGATGATGGGGTTCGATCCCATGAACCTGAAATATATCCGGCTGGCCCACGAAAAGGGGCTGGGGGTAGGGCGGCCTGAAGAGATCGAGATTGTGGGCGAAGATCTTTCCGGCATCAACTGGAAGTTTGACGGCACCCCCACCACCTTCGCCAGCAAGGGGCAGCACCTTCTCTATTGGGGGCCGCTGAAGCCATTGGAAAAGTTTCTTTTACGGACGGTCTTGGCTCCCTGGTCATACGCCGCCTCCATTCTCTATCACGATTATTACTGGTACAATTTCATCGGTAAGAAACGGGTGAAGGAAGCCCTGGAAACCAAGTGGGGCAAACTGTTTCAAGCTTATTAACCATACGTTGTCCGGCTCAACAAGTTTTCTTGTCAGGTAAAAGAGCATTGAATTCTTCCAGTCTCAGTCTATACTGGTTTCGCATTTCCTT
>JBHHXV010000187.1:0-4836 GCA_046757225.1 bacterium | reverse complement strand
TGTTAACAGCTTGTTTCGCAATAGACATGAATCATTCTTTTTTTGCTCCCACTGGTTTTCCGGTCTGAGAAAGGTTTTCTCCCTGAGAAAAGCTCAAAGTGGAGAGAACGCTTTCATTTATTACCACCTTGGCCTTTTTCTTCAAATCATCCGCTGAATCCTGTATCCATTTTTTTTGTCTGTCTGTCATGATCTTCTTTTTGATGGCGTTGGCAACCGCTTTCAAAGGCACTTCTTTACCGGTCCGTTTTTCCGTAACTTTAAGGAGAGTAAACCCCATATTAACCGGAATGATTTCCGATATTTCTCCCGCTTTTAAAGAGAAAATCGTCTTTGCCAGGTCGGGAGCAAACTGCCATTTTCTTCTAAATCCCATGTCCCCTCCTCTTTGGGCAGTCGCCCTGTTGGTCGATTTCTCATAAGCCAGCCTGGCGAAATCTCCTCCCTTTTTAAGCTTTTCCCGGATATCCTCGGCTTCCACCCGGCTGGTCAGGAAAATGTGGCTGATCCTTACTTCCGGCTGCTCTTTGAATTCACTTATATGCTTATTGTAAAAGTTCCTGACTTCTTCTTCCGTTGGTATCAGAGAGCTTTTGTTCTTGAGCATTTTTTTGCGCAGGTAAAGTTGGATCAACAGATCGTTTTTAAAATCCTGTACCCGGGTAGCGAAAACGTAGCTTTTATGAAGACCTTCCTTTTTGGCGGCCTGCAGAAACAGCTCCTTGGAAACCAACGAGTCAACAAACTCCTTTTGCCCCTTGCCGCTCTTTAAAGCCCCGCGCACCTGCGGCGGCAGCTGCTTGATCCGTCTTTGAAGATAACTGGTGGTTATTTCCTTATCGTTTACCTTGGCCGCTACCTGGGAAGAATCAGCCATATCCTGAGAGCTTCCGTGACAGGCAGACAAGGTAACAATTAACACAAACAACGCGATAAATTCTTTTTTTCCAAAAAACAAATTCACTCTCCCAGACTGAAAAGATTAATAATAAAGAGATTACCGATGCTTTGAAGGATTGAACATTTTACCGAAAAAAACCTTCTTTTTTTCCTGAGATAGGTTTTTGGACAGCTGCGCGATAAAATCCTTTTGAATTTCATAGGCCCTGTTGACGTCATGCTCATCAGCCAGGGAAGAGACTCTGACCAAGGCTCCGTAAGAAGGTCTGCTGAACAGGGTATAATAAAGCTGTTTTATCTTGCGTTGCAGATGGTTGGTAATCACCTCTCCGTCTATGATTACCCAGTAAGTGATCGGTTCGGTTCTCCCGTTCCCTCTACTGATCAGTCTTTTGAGCTTTACTCCGGTGTTGAACAGGTCAAAGGTCCCCACCGATTCCACGTCAAAACCGGCCGACCGGTAACACCCTTCGGGCAGGTGGATGGCGAAGGCCTGGCGCTGGTCGGCCCCGTAAGATATCGCCAGCCAGATACTGGCGCCGTCCGCTCTGGTATAGGTGCGCATAAGCACCTCATTAAGAAATTCCCATCTTTTAAAAAGCCCCCGTTCATCCCGGGCGTTGACCATCTTCCAGTTACCTATCCGCCTGGGAATATCTTCCAGCCCCACCTTTACGCCCGGGGAGATTTTAGCCAATCCCCCGATATTGGCCGAGGCAAAGGCGGAGCACAGCAGAATAAAAACCACCGCCAGTTTTATCGTTGCTTTCTTAGATCTTTCCACCTTTGAATTCCAGCAGTGATTTGGATAGTTTATCCACTGTAATTATGCAGGCCAGGGCAATAAAAAATACCAGAAACCCGGATAAATCGTGATAATAGGATTGCCCGGCCGCTTCTCCCAGATGATAGGTAATTAAAGCCAGGATGGTAACCCTGATCGTATTGGCCACTACTGCTATAGGAATTATGCTCAGCAGAACTATCGCGCTTCGGGAAAGCCGGGCTTTCTGTAAGTAGACGTAAAGGGAAATCAGCGCCAGCAGAGAGATTATCGAGCGCATCCCGCTGCAGGCGTCAGCCACCAGCAGTTTATAATCCCCGATGGTCAACAGCACCCCTTTCCTGATAACCGGGTAATGTAAAACCTTTAAAATAGAGGTGGCTGACAGAGAGACGAATCTTTTCAGAGGAAAGGTTATCATATCCACTAAAAAGTTGGGCAGAGGTACGGTAAAAATCAGATAGGAAGCGGGAAAGATCCATTTACCGGCCGGCTTTCCCAGCAGAAAAGCGTATGCTCCGATTATAATGAAGGGCATAGAGGCGGTACTGACCACAATGGCGTGATGTTTTACCCCTATCCAATAGAGCAGAAGCCCGAAGAGTAAAATCATCAAAGCCGGTACATGAAGATTATCATCCACCGGGCTTTCAGCAACCTCTTTCTCCCTCCATATCAGCCAGAAGAAAACCAGGAAAATCAATGGTCCGTGACTATATTCCTCCAGGTACAGCTTCAGGTGAAAAAGCTTGTATAAGACAGGAGCGTACATCGCCGCTATAATAGTGCTGACCGCGTAAAGCATTTTTAAGTATTAAGCACAACGCCTAGAATCCTGATTCCCAAATCATCCAATATTTTCTGGGATCTTTTGAGTTCTGCTTTACGGGTTTTTCTGTTCAAAACCACCATAATGAGTCCGTCCATATACGAGGAGAGATAAGAGACATCGGCGACCCTTTCAAAAGAACAGGTGTTGACAATAACTATTTCATACGATTTTTTCAGGGTCTCCATCAAGTCGCTTCCCTCTTTGCGGGTGATCAACTCCAGCGGATTGGGAGGGACAGGCCCGCTGGGCAGGATATCCAGCTTTTCAAAAACGGTTGACTGCACCGTCTCTTCCAGGCTTGACCGGTTGATAAGCAGGGTGCTCACCCCTATGGAGTTATTGATCTTAAACAGCTGGTGAATTCCGGGGGTTCTCAAGTCAAAGTCCATCAATAAGGTTTTACGTCCCTGCTGGGCGAAAAGAATCGCCAGGTTGGCGGCAAAGGAGCTGCTTTCCACCCCTTCTCCGCAGCCGGTTACGCAGAGAGAGATCAACATCTCTCCCACTCCCGAGAGCAGGAGGGTGGTCCGGACTTCCCGCATGGCGTCCACCTTGGCGCAAAACGGCTGATAAGCGGCAAGCAACTCCGGCGATAACGAATCGTCACCTTTCCCTAAATATGCATGAGAAAATTGCTGGGAAAGGGCCTCGGTAACCTTGTCCTGACCGGCCAGTTTCAGCTTAACGGCGGCTTCTCCGAATAAAAGACCCTTTTCCTTTTGATACTCTTCTATCATCCTGACATCGGTTCTGGTAATTTCTCCTAAATCAATCAATATCTCTCCCAGAGATTTATTATTCAAGAGTATGTTCGGTTTCTTTTCTTCCATAATGCCTTACTTCCTCGGAATAACCCCTAAAATTGGCAGGCCGAAGTCCGCTTCAATTTCTTCTTTATCACTGATGGTGCTGTTGAAAGACTCGGAAAAAAAGACCAGCGTGACCGCCAAGATCGGCCCGACTATCACTGAAAGCATAATGTTTAACAAGATTTTGGGACTGACCGGTTCTGAAGGAGGAGCGGCTTTGTCGATAATAATGACATTCGTGCGATTGATATCTCCTTTTAGAGAGGTTTCGCTGAATTTGGTAAGAATCGAATCATACATCTTTTTGGCGGTATCCGTTTCCAGATTGAGCATATTCAACTCGGAGGTCTCCCGCTTTATGGCCATGATGTTTTTCTTCTGTCTTTCCAATGCTTGCTCCAGGCTTTCTTTTCTCTTTCGGGAGGTTTCGTAATCGCTCTTTATCGCCTTGACGATATTATCCTTCTCCTCTTTTATTTTGGTTCTGACAGTGCTTAGTTCCGCTTTCAGATTGATATATTGAGGGTGGCTGGTTCCCACCCGATTGGACAATTCGGACAGCTGCTTCTCCAGTTTAACCTTTTCCCCCTTCAGGTTCTGGATAAAGGTATTGGAAATAATCTCCGGCAGGCTGTCGAAAAGGTTTCCTTTTTTTGCCAGCCTCGTTGCCAGCTCTTTTCTTATTGAAGCCTCATAAAATTTGGCTTCGGCATCCACCATTTCCATGTTCAACCGGCTCAATTTCTGGCTGGCGATGCTGTAGCGGTCCTGAGTCTCCACCACCCCTTTTTTATTTTTATATTCTTCCAGTTTTGTTGTTTTTCTTTCCACATCCTCCCTCAGAGACTCCACCTTCCGGGAAATCCAGTTTACGCTTGATTTCAGGGGAGAAACCTTCAATTCCAGGTGATAGGCGTTGTAGGACCAGGCGTAGGCATTGGCCAGGGCCGCCGAAAAACTCGGGTTCGGGGATTTGATGGATATCTTTATTATTCTGCTGTCCGGCTGGCAGATAACATCTACGGAATCATTCAGATAATCGACCAGCCAGGTAGTGAAATCCCTTGTCTTTTTCCGGAAGAAGATTTTGGGGGAAAGAACGGACGGCAATGAACTCTCGTAAGCCTCCCTTATAGAAGGATTCTGATCCAGCTTGAGGGCCTTGATAACCTTGACCGCCACGGTTCTGCTCTCTACAATCGATTTCTCGGTGAGCAGATATTCCATCAGGCTGCTGCCGCTGAGAGGCAGAGGGACATTGGTTGAATTCATTAAATTAGGATTGGAATAATCCACCAGAATGGTGGCGGTCGCCTGATATGATGGAGTCCACAACAGGGAAAACAAAGCGGTAAAGAACACGGTGGCCAGAAAAACAAAGATCTCGGTCTTTTTCCGGAACTTCAGGATCTTTATATAATACTTCAGTGATTTATTTTCTGCATAACTCATAATTATTCCCGGCTTAACCCGGTCATAAACTTGGCTGACATTTGCCAGACCCCAGAAAA
>JBHHXV010000186.1:0-4850 GCA_046757225.1 bacterium | reverse complement strand
GATTCTGGGGATGCTGGCCGCTCTGGTCGGTCCAAAGTTGTTCGGCAAGCTGGGGAAATCGAAGCTCCAGACGGCCAAGACCCAGATCAGTATGCTGGGACAGGCATTGGATACTTTCCGGCTGGATGTGGGGCGTTACCCGGACACTTCGGAGGGGCTGGAGGCTTTACGGGAGCAGCCGGCCGGCCTGGATTCCTGGGAAGGGCCTTATCTCAATAGAGAGGTGCCTGAAGACCCCTGGAAGAACGAGTATGTCTACACCTCCCCGGGCAGTCATGGAGAATATGATCTGGTATCCTACGGAGCGGATGGCTCCCCCGGCGGGGAAGGAGAAAATCAGGATATAGTCAGCTGGCGTAATCTGGAAAAGTAGCCTTAAACCTGAATAGTCCAGGATAAAAAAATCGGAAATGTGTTCATCAAGACCGGTTTCCCCCAGAAATCCCAGGGGATTCACCTTACTGGAAATCCTGATGGTAATGGCGATCATCGCCTTGCTGGCTGCCATTACCGCTCCCTATATCGGTAACGGACTGAAGTCCGCGACCTTCAAGACCTCGGTCAACCGGTTGATGGCCACCATGCGGTATTGCCGGTCCCGGGCTATTTCCCGTAAATATACCTACCATGTCACCCTTTCCTTTGAAGAAAACGGGTATCAGATTGACACGAAAGACCCCGATATCAAGGGCACCCCGGCGGAAAAGAAGTTTAAACATTTTCCTGAAGAGGTGAGATTATACGAGATTTCCGATGAGAACGACACCTACAATCAGGGGCAATATCAAGTCAGCTTTTTCCCCAAAGGAAACTCAACCGGAGAAAAGATCCTGTTAATGAACCACCGGGAGCGAATCGTCGCTGTCGCGGTAGACCAGGTTACCGGCAGGGTCTCTTTCAGCAATTCGGATTAATCCTTTTATTATCATGTTTTTTCAAGAAGAGTATAAGGGGAGGAATATGAAAAACAAGAGCTGGATAGCCTATTTAACCCTCTCGGCGATAATAGGACTGTTAGCGGTGTATTCTGTCTATACTTATTATCAGCGGCGGGTGGAGATAATAAGCCTGCATAAAACGGTGATAGAGGAAGAATTTGAAGAGAAAGAGAAACAGATAGAAGAGGTTTTCCGGGACATCTACCAGGGGATTCGCACCATGAGCCTCCTTCCCACCATCCGCAATATCGACCCCTATGGAGAGAACCTCTCGAAAGACGGGGATATGACCATTCAGCAGATTTACAATAATACGGCCGAGAATACCGGGCTTTCGGAAATTTACGCGGTGGATATCAATATGGATCCCGAAGCGACAGACCCGAAAACCGGAAAGCTGATGGAACCGATCTTTACCTATGACCAACTGATTGTAGGGAACAGGGGAAACGGGAATTCGGATACGGCGCATGAAGGTGTCAGAGCCGACCTGGAAGAGGTGGAGGTTTACGAGTATCGGGCTATGCGGAAGCAGCTGTCGTATTTCAAGAAACATTTTCCCCGGGAAACTCTCGTTCATGAAATGGATGTCCCCGGAATCATCAGCAGAGAGCTGATTACCTGCGATAATTCGGATTTTACCGGGAAGGATTTAGCGAAAGGGGATAATTCCAAGAGAAACGGTTTCGTTTATTCCGTTCCTTTTTATTCTGACGAGGGAAAGCTGAAGGGGATGATATCAGCCGTCTTCCGGTCGGAGGTGTTAACGAAAAGATATGTTGCTAAAAGCGACATGGCCATAGATGTTCCCATGGGCAGATTCTACGGAATGATCAACCCCAATACCGATTACCGGCTGGTTTTCGAGGGTTCCCGGGATATTTTCAACCGATTCGACACTCACGACAACCCGGTTTCCTCAGACGGGCTTTTCGCCGAAGTGGCGACCCTGAAAATCAAAGACAAAAACCAGTGGAAACTTTACTGTTATGTTCCCATGAATGTCTTGGCTTCTCAAATCGGCGAACAGATGACCATTCTGGGGCTCAAGCTTGTTTCCCTCCTGGTTATCCTCAGTATCGGGAGCGCTTTTATCTACTTCGTTTCCAGGCAGAAAGAGGTGCTTCTTGAATTCGTCGATCATCTGGATTACCTTATAAAGGGGGATTTGACCCGGCGGATAGAGGGAGACTATAAAAGAGAAGTAGGGGCGCTGGTAGACCGGTTCAATCAATTCGTGAAGCATATGGAAGGGATTATCGGCCGGGTTCTGCGAATGATCAATCATATTGCTGCCAGTTCCGAAGAGCTGTCCAGCGAAAGCCAGAACCTTTCCCGGCGCTCGCAGCAGCAGGCCGCTTCGCTGGAAGAGACCTCCTCCACCGTCCAGCAGATGACCTCCACCATAAAAGCCAATGCCCGAAACGCCGAAAAAGCCGACCATATTGTTAGGACCGCTTCCGGTAACGCCCAGGCAGGCGAGAAAGTGGTTCAGAAAACCGTTGTTTCCATGAGCGAGGTGACCGAATCATCCCAGAAGATCGCCGAAATAACCGGGCTGGTGGACGAGATCGCTTTTCAGACCAATCTGTTGGCTTTAAACGCCGCTGTTGAAGCCGCCCGGGCCGGGGAACAGGGAAAGGGGTTCGCGGTGGTGGCCGACGAGATAAGAAGATTGGCCGGCCGCTCTGCCGAAGCTGCCAAGGATATTCAGATATTGATCGAGGATGTCGTAGAGAAGATCACCACCGGCAATACCCAGGTTGAGGAGACGGGAAAAACCTTAAACGATATTATCGGCGGAATAAAAAACGTAGTCGTAACCATAAATGAGATTACCGCCAATTACCAGGAGCAGACAACGGGCATAGACCAGGTTAGCAGGGGAGTGGTGCATCTGGACAACAGCGTGCAGGAGAACGCTTCCCTGTCCGAGGAAACCGCCAGTATCTCGGAAATTCTGGCGTCCCAGTCTGAAGAAATGAGAGAATTAATGGCCAGGTTCAAAGTCTCCCAATCCTCTGGGATGGATAAATGAGAGCGTTCACATTTAGATAGATATGCGTTGTAAAACACCCTGCAGGAACGGGTTGGCCGGTCAGCTTTTCCAATCGTACCCCAAGTCATGGAACAGCTGTTCAAGTTCTTTCTTAAAGGCCGGGAACAGCTCTTGTTCGGGGACTACCGCCACCTGCCGGCCATGGCGGAAGATCACCCCTTTACCTTTACCGCCGGCAATACCGATATCCGCTTCCTTTCCCTCACCGATACCGTTTACTATGCAGCCCATGACCGCGATCCTGACCGGTTCTGTCATATGTCCGACCAATTCCTCCACCTGCCGGAGCAGGGTTTGCAGGTCGATTTCCAGACGGCCGCAGGTGGGGCAGGCTATTATTTCCGCTCCCACGTGGCGCAGATCCAATTCCCGCAGGATCTGGTAGGCGACCTCGATTTCCGGGGCCGGGTCTCCCGAAAGGGAGACCCGGATGGTGTCTCCCAACCCGTGCCATAACAGCAGTCCCAGTCCCAGAGCCGATTTAACGCTTCCCCTCCGGACCCCGCCGGCTTCGGTAATCCCTAAATGAAAGGGATAATTGCGGCCTTCGGTTTTATCCAGTTCTCCGGCCAGTCTCTGATAGGCTTCCAAAGTAGTCAGCACATTACTGGCTTTTAAGGAGATGACGATGTCAGTGAACCCGTTTTCTTCCAATAAGCCGATATGCTTGAGGGCGGAGGCGGTCATCGCTTCCGGGCTGTAGCCGTATCTGTCAGCCAGTTCTTTTTCCAGGGAGCCGCTGTTTACCCCGATTCTGATCGGCACTCCGGCACCCAGAGCCGCCCGGGTCACCTCCCTGATCCGTTCTTTCGAGCCGATATTTCCCGGGTTGATTCGCAGCTTGTCCACTCCTTGATCAATGGCGGTTAAGGCCAGCCGGTAGTCGAAATGGATATCCGCCGCTAAAGGAATGCCTATAGCCTCCTTAATCTTTCTCAGATTAGCGGCGGCTTGGGCATCGGGAACCGCCACCCGGATCAACTCGCAGCCGATCGATTCCAGATAACGGGCCTGCTCAATGGTGGCCGGCAAGTCCCTGGTGTTAGTCATTGACTGAACCAGGATGGGCGCCTTTCCTCCGATCACCTTGGAGCCTACCCGGACTGATCTGGTTTTTCTTCGTTCTATAAGCATGGAAGCCTGGACAACAGGTTAAGGAAGGTGGAAGCGGCCGGGGGCAGCACCTGGTCGATATTAAGCTTGAATTCCCGAAGAACGGCCTGCTGACCCTGACCGCTTACGTCGCTGATAACTCTGAAGGCGGCCGCCGGAATTTCCGCGTCCGCCGCCACCCTCATCACTGCCGCGCTTTCCCAATCGCAACAGTCTGCCCGGTATTTATCCCGCAACTCTTTTTTATGTTTGAAGGTGATCCCGTTCTGGTCGCCGGTAGCCATTATGCCAAGCCGGATATCAGGAAAGAAGTCCACGGCCGTTTTCAGGATTCTGGGATCTCCCTTCACAGCCGGAACGGTGCCTTCAGAATTAAGGTAGTCATATTCCACCGCCAGCTCAGACAGAAACATATCCCCCGCTTCCAGGCCCGTTCTTACTCCGCCGGCGCAACCGAAATTAAAAACCCAGCGGGGGGAAAAGCGGTCTATCAGCCATTGCGTGGACGCAGCCGCTTTCACCTTGCCCATGCCGCTGATGACCAGTGCCATTGTTTTTCCGCCGGGCAGGGTGGAAAAGGTTGTATCGCTGAAAACCTTTGATTTCTGGCCTGTCTTGAGGCTTTTGACCAACGCCTTTCCCTCTGCCGGCAGGGCGCACACCACCCCCACAATATCAAGGGTGCCTTGAAAAAAGGCCTTTTCGCCCAAGCTCTGCGTTATGCTCAAGATTTAATCCTC
>JBHHXV010000185.1:0-4852 GCA_046757225.1 bacterium | reverse complement strand
CTATGATTCCCGAATTATTCGGGTCATGACGGGCCATCCGTCACTCCCTCATGATGAAAAAAGCCAGTTATCCCCCAAGATTGGGAAGACTCCACTCCGATATTTTCACGGTAAATATTATTATAAAACATATTACCGGGCGAATAAAGCTGTTTTCCCGCCCGGTTTAATTTATGGATTTAATAGTTGAAATCTGGTATAATTAGCATAATTTTATGATTGAGAAAGAAGTCTTAAAAGCTAAAACCATAAAGGGAGTCAAGTGGTCGGGAATAAGCCAGCTGCTGGTTAATATCTTTGATTTCACAGTTTATGCGCTTTTAGCCAGGATTCTATACCCTAAAGATTTCGGTATCTTCGCCATGGCCACCGTTTTTACCGGGCTGGTGGCGGTAATCAATCAACTGGGATTGGAAATTGCCATTATCCAGAGAAAGGATATCGAGGAAATCCATTTATCTTCCACGTTCTGGTTTATCCTGGCTTTCGGGGTTGTCCTGGGCTTGAGCGTTTCCGGTTCCGCTTTTATCCTGGAAAAGTACTTTACCAATCCGCTGGTAAAACCGATTCTGATGGTTCTGTCGATTAATTTTGTCATTAATGACCTGGGATTTATCCATTTTTCCCTGCTGCAGCGGAGGCTTGAGTTTAAAAAGATCGCTCTGATCGAAACACTGACCATAATTATGGGAGGCGGGGCATCTGTCTTAATGGCGTTAAAAGGGTTCGGGGTCTGGAGCCTGGTGGGGGGATGGATCGGCCAGAGCTTTATCAGGGTCGTTCTCTCGTGGCTTCTTTGCGACTGGCGGCCTGAAAGCATATTCAGTTTCCAAAGCGTGCGGGATCTTTTTGCCTTTGGCAGGCATATTGTCGGCTGCCGGATCGCCTCACAAATAAGCAATAATATCATTCATCTGACGATTGGCAGGATATATGGCGAATACTATTTGGGGGTATATTCGTTTGCCTATAAATTGAGTCACATCCCCGCGGACAAGCTCTCGTCTATTATCGCCCGGGTGGCTCTTCCCGTTTTCAGTTCAGTTCAGGAAGACAATAAAACTATCAGACATATCTATCGGAAGAAGGTTCTGTATCTTTCTCTGCTCTGTTTTCCCCTGTTGTTCGGTCTTCTGGCCACCACTCCCCGGTTTATCGGGATTGTTTACGGAAGTAAGTGGCTTGATGCCGTTCTGCCGGTAAGGATATTTTGTTTTATGGGGCTGGTTACCTGCATCTCGACCACCGCCGGTATCATCCTGCGGGCAAAAGGGCGGCCCGACAAGGAACTTGTCTGGACCGTCGTCTGGGCAATAACCCTTGTTTTATCGATTTTTGGAAGCCTCCAGTACAGTTTGAAAGGGGTCTGTGTAGCTCTGACAGTCTCCACTATCGTTCTTTTTTCCTATCTCCAGTATATGGGCAATAGAATGATTTCTTTAAAAGCAAAGGATTTCTTTTCCTCCCTTTACCCGGCAGTTATCCTGTCTCTGGCCATGTTGATAGTGATAGTCGTTTATGAAAACCTCATCGGACATTTTTTTAAAGTAATGAGTGTTATGGGTCTTTTTCTCCCTGTATCCATCGGAGCCGCTGTCTACGTCGGTTTAATCCGCTGGAAATATAGTGATTTATTTACGGAGATCAAAGCTCTTGTGCGGCATTAGCGGAATTTTAGACTTTTCGGACAAAGGGATCAAGCCCAAGGAAATCCGGGCAATGATGAACAGGATCGTTCATCGCGGCCCTGATGACAGCGGTGATTTACTGGTGGATATCGGAAAGGGTGAATTCCAGGCCGGACATAAGGCAAAAGATGACCAGACCGATATCCGGTTGGCTTTCGGTCACAACCGCCTGAGTATCATAGACCTTTCGGAAGCGGGCCGGCAGCCGATGTGCAATGAAGACCGCTCCGTCTGGCTCACCTACAACGGAGAAATCTATAATTATAAGGAGTTGGCCGCGGAACTGAAAAACCTGGGGCACAGTTTTCACTCCCAGACCGACAGCGAAGTGATCATTCATGCCTATGAGCAATGGGGCAGGGAATGCCTGCTCCGGTTTAACGGCATGTGGGCGTTCGGGTTGTGGGACCAGAACCGCCGGCTGCTGTTTATGGCCAGAGACCGGTTCGGCATTAAACCGTTCTATTATTTTCAGGCGGAAAACCGGCTGATCTTCAGTTCCGAAATAAAAGCTGTTCAAGCCTTGATCAAGCTTGAGCCGGACTATCAAACCCTTTTCCGGTATTTGACCACCGGTTATGAAGACGGTCTGGAAGAGACCTTCTTCAAGTCGGTAAAGCAGTTGCCGCCCGGCAACTGCATGTGGATTACCTATCCGGAAAATAGATTGCAGATAAAAAAATATTGGCAGTTTCCCCTTCATGCCCCGGCATCGGAATTAACCGCCGGGCAAAGGGAGGAGAAATTCCGCTATTTACTGGAAGACTCGGTAAAGCTGCGTCTGAGAAGCGATGTGCCTGTGGGAACCTGTCTGAGCGGCGGGCTGGACTCCAGTTCCATCTTCCTGTTCGCCTCCCGCCACTATACCGACGGCCGGATGCACGCTTTTACCTCCTATTTTCCGGAAGGGGGCAGATATGATGAAACCCGGTATGCGAACTTAATGGTACAAGCGTGCCAGGGGATCGGCCACCAGGTGCAGCCTGACAGCCGCCAGCTGTTGGAAAAGCTGGAACAGATCATCTGGCATATAGAAAACCCTCCTGAATCGCCCGGCGTTTTCCCCCAATGGCACGTGTTGGAACTGGCCCAGAAAAAGGTTAAAGTGGTGTTGGACGGTCAGGGCGGTGACGAGCTCCTGGCCGGTTATAATTATTACTACAATTTTTACGTCAGGGATTTTATCAACCAATTCTTCAGGAGATTGGGGCAGCTGCCGCAGTTATTCGCCGCCCTGAAATTCCTGGATAAGCCACAAATCAGGGATATTCTTATAACCGAGCTGGTCCCGAATTCCCTGGTAAATTTAAAAGAGCGATATTTCCCGTTTAATGACTGGTTCACCTTCATGGCCCGGGGATTTCGAGAACAGTTTGAGGGCCAGGGGTTACCGCCCACCGAACCGGTAGGAAGCAAGCTCTCTACCAAACTGTTTTACGACACGACCAGGGACAGGCTGCCCAAGCTGCTGAAATATGAGGATAAAATAAGCATGGCCTTTTCCCTGGAAACCAGGGTGCCGTTTATGGATTACCGGCTGGTGGAATTCATCTTTTCTCTGCCGGATTCCAGCAAGATAGAAGACGGCTGGACTAAAATCATGCTGAGGAGGGCGATGGACAGTCAACTTCCCAGAGAGATAACCTGGAGAAAAGATAAGCAGGGGTTTCCCACCCCGTTTACCGGGTGGGCACGAACCTGCCTGAAAGAGCCGGTAAGGGAGCTGTTTAACAGTTCCTCCTTTAAAGAGCGCGGTCTTTTCGACGTAAAAGAGGTTAACCGTCATTTAACAGACCTTTGTGCGGGCAGAGAGGTTCCTTACTGGTATATCTGGAGCGGCCTGGTTACCGAGCTCTGGTTCAGGAAATATGGCTTGTAAACCAGCACGGGAATAATATATGAGCAACATAGGAATGGTTCTGGAAAGTAATTTTCCTCATGACAATAGAGTGGAGAAAGAGGCCCGAGCGCTTATCAGCGCCGGCCATAAAGTCTTCTTACTGGTCGGTAACAAAAGAGATGACCAGAAAGAGGAGGAAGAAATAAAGGGGATATTTGTTCGGAGAATCAGCCAGAAAAACCTCTGGAAACAGAAAATAAACTATGCCAGATTTTTACTTACCCTTTACGATGATTTTTTTGCCAGGCAGATGTCCAGGTTTATCGATGATTTTGAAATCAAGTTGCTGCATGTTAACGACCTGTTGCTGGTAGGAACGGCCCTGCCTGTTTGCCGGGCCTGCCGAATACCGATTGTGGCGGACCTTCATGAGGCCGATTACCCCGCCTTGGTAGAAATATATGGGCATAAAATAATAAAAGAAAAGATATTCTTAAATGCCAGACGCTGGGAAAAATATGAAAAAAAATGGCTTCAGGATGTGGATAAGATATTAGTGGTGGTGGAAGAAGCTCAAAAAATGCTGGAGACTAAAGGGATAGACGGCTCAAAAATCCATGTCGTCTCCAACACCGAAGAGATCGATTATTTTAAGAATTTTAAATTTAATCAGGAAATACTAACCGGATATAGAGATTGTTTTGCGGTCAGTTATGTAGGGGGATTCGGCCCGCACCGAGGCTTGGACACCATTATTAAATCAGCAAAATATCTTAAAGGGGAAATCAAAAATATTAAGCTTTTATTAGTGGGGGGCGGGCATGATAAAGTTTTTGATCTCCAGTTGAAAGATCTCTCAAAGCAGGAGGGGGCAGAGGATCTGGTTGAATTCTGCGGGTGGCATAACTTCAACAATTATCTGACGTTTATCAAGGCCAGTCGGATCTGCCTGGTTCCCTACCACCGTTCAGGGCACACGGATACGACTGTTCCTCATAAACTGTTTCAATACATGATCATGAAAAAACCGATAATAGCGAGTTCCTGCGCCCCTTTAATCAGAATAGTAAATGAAACCGGCTGCGGTCTGGTTTTCCAGGCGGGCTCTGCCCGGGATCTGGCGGACAGAATATTGGCAATATACCGGGACAGCGATAATTATGGAAAAAACGGAAGAAAGGCGGTGGAGGAGAAATACAACTGGGAAGTTGACGGGCGATCATTAGTGCGCCTTTATAACAGCCTCTTATAAGGTATCTCTGATTATGGTTAACCCGGTCTATTCAGGTTTATTATAGTCAAGAATTTTTTCTATTCATTTTAG
>JBHHXV010000184.1:0-4874 GCA_046757225.1 bacterium | reverse complement strand
ATAGCCTTTTTTGTGAGACCTAACTACTTTCTACAATATAGCAAGCATAAACTTGAGTGTCATTTGCCAAACTCCATAACGGTAAAGGAATCAGGCCAACGCCCCAATAAAGTCTCTTTGCCAAAGAAATTACAGGGGAAACTGACAAAAAGTTCCTGTTTTCAAACAAATACCTATATGGTCGTTACTAAATACTTTCCCAGAACGACTTCCAGGTTTTTCCTGGTTTCCGGCGGTATCACCGACCGGTCGGTCACAATCGCGCAGGCCATCATCTCCCCGCATCCGCACCGGCGGTTTTCCGGCAGTTCGGCAATCGTCCGGCTGATTATCTTCCTGGCGGTCTGGGCGTTCTTTTTCATGATGGCCATAACCGCCTCCACGGTTACGTCCTCTTCTCCCTCGTGCCAGCAGTCGTAATCTGTCACCATCGCCAGGGTGGCGTAACAGATTTCCGCTTCCCTGGCCAGGCGGGCTTCGGTCACATTGGTCATCCCTATAACATCAACCCCCCAGGAACGGAAGATATTCGATTCCGCCCTGGTGGAAAACTGCGGCCCCTCGATACAGATATAGGTGCCCCCTTTGGTAATACTGCTGCCCGTTTTTTGTCCGGCCTGATAAACGGTTTCCGACAGATCCCCGCAAACCGGGTCGGCAAAGGAGACATGCCCCACAATCCCCTCTCCGAAGAAACTGTTTTTCCGGGCCATGTTGGTCCGGTCGAAAAACTGATCTATAACCACCATATCCATCGGTTTGAGCTCTTTTTTCATGCTGCCCACCGCGCTTACGGAAAGGATGCGGCTGACCCCCAGCAGCTTGAAACCGTATATATTGGCCCGGAAATTAAGCTCAGACGGGAGTATCCGGTGACCGATACCGTGCCGGGGCAGAAAAACCACCTCCCGGCCCTCCAGGGTACCTCTGATATATTTATCAGAAGGCTCGCCAAAGGGAGTATCCACTTTAACCAGGGAAACATCGCTGAGTCCCTCGATATCATACAGCCCGCTGCCGCCGATCACCCCGATAATATCTTTCGCCATACTAAACCTTTCCTTATACTAAATTGTAGCAATACTATACAGACAATTAATGAATTATATTATAACACAGTATAGACGGTAACCAAAGACCCCGCTTTCTGTCCGGAGCTCTCCTCAGGCAGGACAATAAGGCAGTCGGCCCCGGCCAGGGAACTTACATTGCCCGATCCCTGGTTGCCGCAGGTTTCCACCACTGTTTTTTCCTGTTCGTAGCTTATTTTACCCCTCAGAAAATGGCGTCTCCCCGGTTTTTTGCCCAGGTTTTCCCGCAAAACCGCTGTTCGTTTTTGTAACCGGCCGGGGTCTCTTCCCTGAAACTTGTCGATAGCAGGAGAGACCAATAAATCAAAGGTTACTGAAGCGGCCGCCGGATTTCCCGGAAGGCCGAAAACCAACCTTTCCCGGTATTTTCCGAAAAACACCGGTTTCCCCGGTTTTATCCTGACCTTATGAAAGATCTCCTCCACTCCCAGTTCCAGCAGCACCTTCTTAACGAGATCGTACTTTCCCACGGAAATCCCGCCGGTAGTAATGAGAAGGTCGCTTTCTTCCAACCCTTTTTCTATCTTGAGTTTCAAGGCGGAAGTATCGTCTCCGGCGATTCCCAGGTTAAAAGGCACGCCGCCGGCCTGAAGCGCCTTGGCGGAAAGCAAAGAGCTGTTGCTGCTGAAAACCCCGGTTCCGGGATTGGGCTGACCCGGCTCGATCAATTCATTGCCAGTGGCCAGGATCGCCACCTGTGGACGCTTTCCCACAAGGAGACCGCTTTTACCGACCGCCGCCAGCCGGGCCAGGCCGCCGGGGTTCAAATAAGCACCCTTATTCAAAACCAAAGACCCCTCAGGAATATCTTCCCCGCGTTTTCGGATATGCATTCCCCGGGGGACCGGCTTGGTGATAATAATCTTTTTTTCTTCCGTTTTAACGTGCTCCAGCTGCACCACCGCATCAGCACCATGAGGTATAGTCCCGCCGGTCATGATCACCATGGCCGCACCCCGGGAGGGCAAAGTCTGCCGGGAAAGCCCGGCCGAGGCTTCTTCCGCAGCCAGATCCAGACAAACCGGCACTTCCCGGGAGGCCTTCAGGGTATCGGACGCGGAAACAGCATAGCCGTCCATGGCGGAGTTATCGAACGCGGGGATATCCAGAGCGGAAAAAATATCCTCAGCCAGAATCCGGCCGTAAGCATCCTGAATCCCGACCGCTTCCGCACCGCCGTTCCGGCTGTGTTTCCCGACCAGCTCAACTGCTTCCTCAAACAGGATCATAATCTGTTTTCCAAAGCAGCCAGCCGCTGGTGCAGTTCTTCCACTTCTTCGGCCAGCTTCCTGATGGCTTTGATGGTGGCCGGCAATCGCCTGGTGGCGGCCACCTGGCGTTTCCAGTCATTTATGGGAAGCCCTTCCGTCCCTCCGATCACCGCTCCCGGAGGGACGTCTTTGGTCACCCCGCCCTTGGCGGCCACCTGGGCCCCGTCCCCCACATTCAGGTGCCCGACCAGCCCCGCCTGCCCCCCCAGCACCACTCTTTCCCCCAGCCGGGTGCTGCCGGAGATTCCTACCTGGGCGACGATGATGGAGTTTTTTCCTATCCTGACGTTATGGGCTATCTGTACCAGGTTGTCGATTTTAACCCCGCTTTCAATAACGGTTTCTCCCATCGTGCCCCGGTCGATAGTAACACCGGCGCCGATCTCGACATCATCGCCGATCCTCACCCTGCCGATCTGGGGAATTTTTCTGCTTATTTCCCCGACTTGAACATAGCCGAACCCGTCGCCGCCTATGACGCTGCCGGCGTGAACAGAAACCCGGCTTCCCAGAACGCAGCCATGGTAAAGGGAAACATTGTGATAGATTATCGAATCATCACCGATGGTGACATCGTCATCGATTACCGCGCCCGGATATACCCGCGCCCGGTCGCCAAGTTTCACCCGGCAGCCGATGTAAGCGCCCGGGTAGACGGTAACCCCCTTTCCCATAACCGCGTCGCCGCTGATAATGGCCTGGTCGCTGACGCCTGTTGCCGGTTCATAAGTATCAAAGAGTTTCAGGGTTTGACCGAAGGCGGCATAGGGGTTTTCCACCAGGATCAGGTTCTTGCCGGACAGGGAGACCTCTTTGGAGACGATGACCGCCCCGGCCCGGGTGCCGGGAAGCTTAGCCACGTATCTGGGGTTGGCCAGAAAGCTGATGTCGTTTTCTCCGGCCTCGTCCAGGCCGGAGATACCGGTGATTTCCCGGTCAGGGTCGCCGGAGAGCTCTCCCCCCAGCAGGCAGGTTATTTCCGATAGATTGAATCTTGGCACCTGGTTTTTCCCTATTTCTGGAAATCGGCCGGTGTATCGTCAAGGGAGGCGTGTTCCTCGGAATATTTCCGGTTGTACCTTTCCAGAATCTCGCCGGTAACATCGAGGGCTTCATAGATAAAAACAATGTTACTACCCCGGCTGCTTACGTCGTAAATCACGGTATAACCGTTCTCGTTTCCGTACTTCATCACAATGGCCGAGGCCTCGTCATTCATCTTTTTCATCTCTTTTTTCACGAATTTCCGCAGGTCAGCGTAGACATCCTCTTCCAATCGCTTAACCATACGTTCTTTGGCATTGATCTCGTCAGTCAGCTTGCTCCGGGCTTCTTCATTCAGGAACATCCCTTTCTGGCTTAATTCCCCTTTCAGTTCCTTGAGTTCGGACATTACCTGTTTAAGCTCTTCCTTTTTCTGGAGCTCCAATCCCTTTTTTCTTTCCAGAAAGTCTTTGCCGGCCTTCGATTCCATTAAAATCTTATCGGAAATCACATAACCGATCTTCAGCGGCCGGTCAGCGGCCCGCGCCACAGAGACAATCATTGAAACAACCGCCAAAGATAACCATACATTACATCGCTTCATGCTATAAACTCCATTTCTTACGTTAAAAATATGAACCCATGGAGAAGTGCCATTCGTAGGCGGACTCTCCCGGTTTTCGGCCGATTTTATACCCCCAGTCCAGTCGGATGGGCGCCATCGGGGTCATAAACCTGGCTCCCACGCCGGTTCCCTGCCGTAAATCGCTGAAATCGATATCATCACTGACAGCGAAAGCGTTTCCGGCATCGTAAAATAATACCAGATAGATCGGGTGTTGAATAGGGATTCTGATCTCCTCGTTAAATAATATCATTTTATTGCCGCCCAGGGTATCCCTTCCGGTTTTGGGGCCGATGGCTCCTATTTTATACCCCCTGACGGTCTTGGCGCCCCCCATGAAAAACCGTTCGGCCAGGGGAACCTTCCGGCCGGCGAAACTGCCCACAAACCCTACCTTGGAATTACTGGAGAACACCAGCTTCCAGAAAAGAGTCTGATGAAAACTGAAAGAATCAACGGTTTTTACAAAGTAATTATCCCCTCCCAGGGCGCCGCCGGCATATTCGATGCTGGTGTTTAACCGGTGACCTTTCGTGGCCAGTAAACGGTTGTCCCTGGTATCCCAGATCAGGTTGGTGGTGTTGGAACTGGTTATCCTTTTTCCAAAAAGCCCCTGAATTGAGCTGGCCGTTCTCGAACTCTTGGAAAAGGTTTCCAGTTCTTCCAGTCTGTAGGTGTCCAGCAGGGTAATGTATTCGGCCAGCTGGTAGCCGAAAGGAAAGGCCAGCCCCCGGCGTTCGTACTGATAGGACCGGAAAGCGGTTTTCCGGCTTACATTGTAATAAACCTTGAATCCCCCGGAAAGCATGGTGTCCAGAAAATAAGGGTCCCGGTAGGAAAAGTTATAGGTGGTATTGATCGCTCCGGTATTAAAGGTTATTCTGGCTTTTTTACCCCAGCCGA
>JBHHXV010000183.1:0-4878 GCA_046757225.1 bacterium | reverse complement strand
GGAAATCCCTGGTACAACCGCTTGAAATATTTAACGCTCTGAGTATACTGGTGAAGTTTATAGTTACTCCAGCCGGCTCCGTACAGGGCATAGTCCGAAAGAATATGTTTGGGGTAATCCGCTAAAAATAACTTATATTCTTTCAAAGCCCCTTTATACTTGCCGCTGTTATACAAGCTTTCCGCCAGCCAGTAACGGCTGTTGGCCACAAACGAATGCCGGGGATAGCTCTCTATAAATTTCCGGTACTCCCCGGTGGCCTGGGCATAACTTTTCAAGCGGTAGAAGGCCTCTCCCAGCAGGTATTGGCACAGGGAAGCCCGGGAAGATTTCGGATACCTGGCGGTAACTACCTGCAAATCATCGACTGCCTTTTTGTATTGTTTCTGTTGAAACAGAATCCAGCTGCGCGAGTAATAGGCTTCCCCGGCCAACCCCCCCTCGGGGTTTTTTTTCCCTGAGTTCAAATAGTTCTGCAGAGCCTCCTCCTCCATTCCCTGTTTGTGATAGGATTCCGCCAGCCAGAAATAGGCGTCTCCCAGCAGTGGGGAGTCGGGAAACCGGTGGATCATTTCCGCGAACTCGGCGGCGGCTTTGGAATAATTCCGGCTGAGAAAGGTTTTTTGGGCGGACTCGAAATACCCCTTGTCCCTCATTACCATCCGGGAAAAGAAAACGGCGAAAGGGTTTCCAAAACAGAAGCTGGACGGCTCCTCCGGCATGATGGCTTTTTTGGAACCGCTTACTTCTCCGGGAACAGTAAGGCTTTTTTTCCCCATGTCAGTCGTTTTTTTTATTTCGATCGACTGAAGCTCCCCTGTCTTACCGAGGCGTTGCGGCCGGATCAATCCCTCCTGGAACTCTCCCTTGATAACCACTTCCGGTATATTCAAACCTAATTCAGAGGAAGGGGGGGCAGCTGCCCACAGAGGATTGGAAATCAGCAGTAAATAACCGGCCAGGCCGAAAGAAAAACTCCGAAAAAGACGGAGGGCAAAGGGCTGATTAGGGGTTATGTTTTGACGACTGAGAATGGTTTTCATTTAGAAATAGATTTTTCCTTGGCTTTCCTTGCTTTTACAGCGGCTTTTGCCTTTTTGGCCTGCTGCCAGAGGGCTCTGCGAATAACCTTCAGTCTGGCTTGAGCCTTTTTATAAAAACGGGGATGCTTGATCGGATGAAACCAGCGCTCCGCTTTCAGTAGATTCTTTTGCAGATAGTAAATCTCGCCCAGACGGAAACGGGCGCTGTCCGCCCACAGCCGTTGATCTGAATAACGGCTGCACAGCAACCTGAAATTGGTAATCGCCCGGTCGACCTGCTTCAACCGCACTCGGCTTTCCGCTATCCAGTACCAGCTTTCGGCCGCTTTTTCCCGGTCAGGACCGTCCATCACGATTTTATAATACGTGATGGCTCCCTGGTAATTCTTTTTATCGAACAGCAAGCGGCCCAGATAGCGGGCTATCTCCAGTTTATGCTTTCCGGGATTGTCAGAGGAAAGAATTTTCTTAAATTCTGTGATTGCCTGACCGCTGTTTTTCCGAGCCAGCAGGCAGACCCCGATATTATACCGGGCTTCTCCCCGGTATTTACTGCCGGGATACCGGTCCAGAAGCCTTTGAAAAGCCGCTATTGACTCCTGATAGAGCTTCTTCCGGTAATATGACATCCCTACGATAAATTGATAGTTATCAAGGCCGTCGGAGTCGGATGTCTTGCGGATATACTCTTTCAGATATTTGACAGCGGAAAGATCATCCTTAAGATAATAAGCGGCGATTCCCGCCTGAAGCAAACCGGTCAGATATCCCCCGCTCCCGGGAAATTCTCTGAGGGCTTTCTCGTACCAGGATAAACTCTTGGAGTATTGTTTCCTCTCAAAAAAATAAGCCCCCAGCCGATAAACCGCCGTTTCCCGGTGCCTGGTTCCGGGAAATTCCGCCAGCAGTTTCCGGTACCGCTTGGCGCTTTCCTGGGTATGGCCCGACATATAGGCGCTTCCGCCTAAACCGCTCAGGATCTGCTCCCGATACGGACCCTTATCTTCCAGTTTACGGTAATATTGAAAGGCTTTCTCATACTCCTTGAGCAGATAATAACTTTCCGCCAGCCTTAAACTCAGCTTGCTTTTTAATTCCGGCTTCTTTTCCTGAGACAGGGACAGGGAATAAGCGGACACGGCCTTTCGGTAATCATGCTGCCAGAAATAACATTCTCCGATCCGGCGGTTTATTTTTCCGGAAAGATCTTTCTTTAATACAGCCTGGTGACCATTAAGGTAAAGATAATGTTTTAGAGCCTTGGCATACTTTTTCAGGAGAAAATAGGATTCCCCCAGCATCAAGCGAACATACCCGGTTTTATTACTGTCGGGGTAGCCGGTCAAGAAGCTTTCCAGCTGCGGTATCGCTATATCGTAAAGACCGTCCCGGTAAGCCCCGGAGGCGGCTATATACAAACCCCGCTCTTTCCTGGATTCTGCGGCAACGGTTCCAGGAACCCAAAAACCGGCACAAGAAATAAATAAATAAAATAAAAAGAATAAGCGGACCGGTTTCACTAATGAATATTTCCGAATCTCAGGAAAGAAACAGCGATATTATATTTACTTAAGCAAATATAATACCATATCAGGGGAAAAAATAAGAGGAATTTTGAAAAGAAAAATCAGTCGGTTATTACCGGCCAAAACAGCTTTACGGCCTGAGTTTTTTTATAAGGCGCCGTAACTGACAATATTCCGCCGAATGAGCTGGTTTTTGCCATGACGAAATCCAGGATTTCTTCGGTGTTTCTTTGAAAAAAGGAATTCTGTTCCCTGGCTTGCTTGCGGGAAGATGAGGAAGTTGAGCCTACCAGTAAGAACTCAACCTCCAGATATTTACCGGGGGGCAAATTGTTTTCTGAAGGCTCTGCAACCAATTGACAGCCGATGACCACTTCCCCTTCCCCGTTAAGTAACCGATTACTGTAAATGGCCAGGCAATAAAGCAGGTTGATGAACGTTCCGGTAGAGGTTTTGATTTCAAGACTTTCTTTTAACAGTCTCGTTCTCAGGGAAATCCTTTTTCGCAACAGCACCTTAATAATATCCAGCGAATCCTCTATCAAGGAAACGGGATTGAAAACATTGGGGGCATTTCCCACAGAATAGTTGAAATCAACCATTTTGGTCAGCAAATTGTCGATATCGTAAACCGCGGATTCCATTTTCTCTGAAAGTCCGCAGATGCGGGGCCCGACCTCTCCCCCGCTGCGGGCGGAAAGCATGCCGATTAACGAGGCGTTTGTGCTGATGCCGGTGAGAATGTTGTTTAGTTTGTGGACTATGCCTTCAATCATTGAAGAATAAGTATCCAACAGCTGTCGGCATTCCTGGCAATCAACCCCGTTTTCTTCCACTCGTCACTCCGTAATAAATAGTGTTGACATAACACTAACAATTTAGGTGAATTTAGTCCACTTATATAACTTCTACTACAATTTTTCCTGGCTATTATAAATAATCGGGCGATTATTAGCTAGTGGTTTTTTTATTTTACGTAGGCTTTTACCGTGAAAATATTGAAGAGGAACAACCGCTTTCTTGGGGGACTGAAAGATGGCGTAGGGAGTTAGCCCGGGTAAATTTAAGTGTCATGAGCCAGACCCCTTATCGATAAAGGGAGAAAACCAATGCTTGGTTATGATTCTCGAATTATTCGGGTTAGAAATCTCTTAAACAGTAAACGTCAAACTCAACCCTCCATTTTCATTCCTCATCGGAGATGATTTTACTGCAATGTTCGAAGATAGTCCTGTCCAGCGCGCCATTGACGGAACAATGTGTCATACAGTTGCATTTTTATGGCTGAATACGTTAAGATATTAGGTGTTATACTTTTAATGGGAAAACGAGATGGCTGAAATATATTGTCGTTCAGAGGAAACCCCGTGGAATGTGGTGGATGATGAGGCGGTGCTGCTCAACCTGGAAAGCGGACACTACTTCAGTTTAAATGAGACCGCCCGTTTTGTATGGGAACGCTGTGATGGAAAGCATAATCTCGAAGATATTCTTTCGGAGCTGTGCCGCCAGTTCGAAGTAACCAGGAAACAGGCGGCTGCTGATATTGAAAAACTTACGAAAGAACTGCTTGAGGAAGGGTTATTGGTCCGACAAGAAGCGTGAAGATGAAATCGTTTCCTTTCAAGAACATCTGGAAAGCCGTGGTTGTTGAGGGAAAGGTTGCCGGTATAAGGGACTGGCTCCTGCTGGGAAAAATCTTTATGCTGCTGACATTACTGCCGGTGGCGCTCAGGCTTGTCAGGATTGAAAAGCTGCTGCGATTGTTAAGTTCAAATTCATCTGGCAGGAAAAAAGAGGTCGATCCTGAGAAGGTGATGCATTATACTGACGCTATTCTGAACCTGAATATAAAGGGTTTAGGTCGAAATTGCCTGAGACGTTCTCTTACGATTTACTGCTTTCTGCAGAAATCAGGAATTCCGGTACGGGTACATTTCGGGGTTTGCAAGGAAAAGGGGAAAGAGATCCTGGGGCATGGCTGGCTTACCCTGAACGGAAAGCCTTATTTGCAGACCGACAGGATTTATGAGGGGTTTCAGGAGATTTATTCTTACTCATAACAGGGAACAAGGAAAAGGATTTGATTGAAAATGGGAATTGACAAAGAGCTGTTGGATATATTGGCGTGCCCTAAATGTAAGGGAGACCTGGAGTTGCAGAAGGATGAAAGCGGCTTGGCCTGCCCTGAATGCAAGCTGTTGTATGAAATCAAGGACGATATTCCGATCATGCTGATCGATGAGGCCAAGCCTCTTTAACCCGAATAATTCGGGAATCATAGCAAAGCAGATGATATGTTGTTGAAA
>JBHHXV010000182.1:0-4891 GCA_046757225.1 bacterium | reverse complement strand
ATTCCTTTTCGGATAAATGGAAAATCTCCGGTTCAGTTATTACGGCCGTGGACTTGATCAAGGGAATCGGGATTGCCGCCGGTTTAAAGCCGATAGAAGTGCCCGGAGCCACCGGCTACCTGGATACCGATTTCCAGGGAAAAGCCCGGTACGCCTTGAAAGCCCTGGAAAAGGATGATTTCGTCATGATTCACGTGGAAGCCCCGGACGAGGCCGGTCATATGGGAAAGCTGGAGCTGAAGGTAAAGGCGATCGAGGATTTCGACCGGCTGGTGGTGGGCGAAATCCTGCGCCATATCGGGGAACTGGGAGAGGTCAGGATGCTTGTATGCCCGGATCACGCCACCCCTCTTTCCCTCCGGACCCATACCAGGGATACGGTGCCTTTTGTGTTATACTCCAGCAATAATAAGTCGCCGGTGCGCAGCCAGGGGTACCATGAAAGATGGGAGCAGGCGCCGCTGGTAATCCAGGAAGGTCACCTCCTGATAAACCGCCTGTTTGTATAATGCTTTTACCGTGAAAACACACAATGTGGAAACCCGCTTTTCGTGGGTCTGACAACCTGTTTCCATCATGAAGGGGTAACGTGAGGCCCGTAATGAAAAGTTTGAAAAATAAATTATTACTGGCAGTGGTTTTAACTCTGCTGTTGGGCTGTTCAAAGGAAGTCAAAAAATTTACCTTTGTCCCCTTTCCCAGCCAGGCCGGCCAGAATCCCTCTAATAAAGTCACCAGAAAAGTAGGAGAGGGGCTGCTTTTTGACCTTGTTTTTCTGGACAAGAGCGATTGGGACGCTTACTTCTCGAAGCTGGGGCCTGAAGCGGTCGCATATGCTGACTTTTTAAAGAAGATTCCTAAAACGAAAGTGTTTTTTCTGTTTGAAATCGAGATCAGGAACCAGACGAAGTATCAAGTTCTATTCAACCCGGTAAACGCCTTCATCCAAAGCAATGCCGGTAAATGGCCCGCTTATAATCTATCGGATCTTATGATGGAGGACGGTTTCGCTATCCCGCCGATCAACCAATTCAAGGATTATTTTTTCGATTCCGAAATTTATCTGCAACCCGGCGAGAAAAAAAAGAGGGCGCTTCTGTTCAAGTGGCCGTTCGAGGAATACAGCGATTTGACCCTGACCCTCCACGACATTTATATCAACGGTAAATCATACGACCTGAAGCAGCCTTATGCTAAAACGGAAATTCCCGACAACGACAAATGATTCTGTTAGCGATAGATACTTCATCCCAGGCTGCCAGCGCTGCCCTGTTCGGTGAGAAGGGGCTTATGGCGGAAATCCGGCTCAACAATAACTCCCGGCATTCCCGAACCGTTCTTGATCTTATAGATAAGACGGTTTCTGCTGCCGGCATAGAGAAGGCCGAAATCACCGGCCTGGCCTGTTCCAGAGGCCCCGGTTCCTTTACCGGCCTGAAGGTGGGGATGGCGGTTATAAAAGGGTTGCGCGCGGCTCTTAATTGTCCGGCGGTCACTGTTTCTCAGTTAGAGGCTTTGGCTTATCCTTTAAGGATGAGCGAGCGGTTGATCGTTCCTGTTGTCGAGGCGGGAAGAGGGATGGTCTACGCCGCCAAATACCGGGCGGTTTCCGGAAAACTTACGTTACTGGAAAAACAGGCCGTATATGAACCCTCAACCTTGATGGAAGCTCTCGACTCGCCGGCTCTGGTTTGCGGCAGCGGCCTGAAGCTCTGCCGGGATTTCCTGGAAAAAAGCCCCGCCCCTGTCGTGGCCGCCGGTTCATTCTATGATCTGCCGAGGGCGGGGGTGCTGGCGGAACTGGCCTGGGGGAGCTTTAAAGAAAACTCCCCGGAAGAGACCGATCCCCTGGTTCCTGATTACCTGATGGAACCGGCCGCCATCGTCAAGCCTCAACGCCCATGTTAAACGGCTGATGATCGGTAGATTAAAAGAGCTACTATCAGCTAACAGGCTGGTTTCCGATTTCGGGGTATTGTCGCTGGGTCGCCTGTTCGCTTCCGGAATCGGTTTTTTGATCGGGGTGGTCATCGCCCGGGGACTGGGACCGGAAAGCTTCGGTAATTACTCGATTGTTATAGTGATTTTCGAGATATCGGTAGTCTTTACCGAGCTTGGCCTGGGAACCGCTATTCCGAAATTTATTCCCCGGCACCTGATTCAGGATAAAAACAAAGCCGATTATTATTTAATGATCAGCTTCTGGATCGTGCTGCTTACCTCCTCGTCGGTCTTTCTCCTGGGATATTTCCTCGCTCCCTTTATCGCCCACGGCGTTTACGCGAAACCGGAATTGTTAACCCCGGTCCGGCTGGGTTTCCTGGCGGTGATTGGCGGGTCGCTGTGGGGGTACTTTCTTTCCAATATTCAGGGGAGGGAACGGTTCAAAGTATATGCAGCTTTCAGCGTCATTATAAACCTTATTAAGATCACGGTAATTTACGGTCTGTATGCGCTGGGGCTTTTGAGCCTGGCCAATCTCCTGCTGGTGCAGTTTGCCGCTCCCCTGCTCGGGTTTTTACTGGGAAACCGCTCAGTGCCCACCAGATTTCTGGGGGTAAAAGGAGAACTGAAACCGGCCCTTAAAGAGCTGTTTGAATTCAGCAAGTGGATCCTGCTTATCGATGTGGCGGTAATGCTGTTTTCCCGCCTGGATATCCTGATGCTGGGATATTTCTCTGATGAAAGAACCGTGGGGTATTATTCGGCGGCCTTCACCCTGATCTATGTTTTTACCATTCTCACCAGCTCTCTGGGAAACGTGCTGCTGCCGATGGTTTCCAAATTATCGCAGGCGCATGAATTCAAAACCTATATGAAAAGAATTATTCCCATCAGCCTTTCCCTTTGTCTGCTCCTTTCCCCGATGTTCTATTTCATAGACCCGATCGTTCATTTTGTGTTCGGGGAAGTATACGCCTCATCGATCCTGATCTTTAGGATCATGTTTTTCGGAATTCTTTTCAATCTGCTGGTAGAGCCGGTTTACCTGGTGGCTTACGCGGATGGAAAGCCGAATATCATCTCCCGGGTGGCTCTGCTTAAACTGTTTTTCAATTTCATTTCCAACCTGGTGCTGATTCCCCCTTTCGGAGCGGTCGGAGCGGCGGTGGCCACCATTATCACCAACGTGGCCGGAGGGCTGATCGCCTTACATTTCATCCACCGGGAAATCCTCAATAAGCCGGCAGCAAACTAATCCAGTAACAATATCTCCTTAACATAATTGTTGTCGTCTTTTATGACGTAGGTTACATTAAGGCTGCTCTGTTCTCTCAACAGGTCAATTTTTAAACCTTTTTTTAGATGCCGCTTCTGTTCTTTGAATTTAATCATTTTGGTGTGCCTGGAAAAATGGAAAATCATTTTCTTATTCCGGTACTTGCCGGTTCCTTGAACCTCCATGCTGTGTTTTTCCGGGTAAATCACCAAAATCCGCCCCTGGAAAGAATGGCGTTTCAGGGGTTTGGTATGATAGGCGGAGGCGGATTTGCCCGAGAGAAGAATCAGTACAACAATTTTCACCAGGAGCGTTTTCTTCCGGAACTGAATAATTCCGGTTAAATTAAGACCGCAAAACCTCAAGAATTTTACCTATGGAAAAAGATGTAATTGTTTGGTAATATGAAATATTATATGGTAATTAGTTGGTAATGCAACTAAAAATGATGCCTCATACAGCCAATTCAGTAATGCGAAAAACCGCGTAGTAAGGAGATATCCATGAGAAACAGCAGAGGATTGTCGAACTTATTGACCGGGTTGTTCGTCAGTATCTTAACGCTCTGGACGGGACCGGTTTTTGCCGGGGGACTCAGTGTTCCCAGCAATAAATTCGTAAAAGTATTCACTGAGAAGAACATGTTTCATTCCCTGGGCGAAGATACCGACGAAAACGACAAGCCAATTACCATCTACCGCGCCCATACCCGCCGCAATTCGGTCTCTCTTTATCTTAAAGGGAAAAACATTCACAAAGCGGTTATGATGTTCTTCTCTTACAAGAAGGGGGATATTACCGACTTGAACCTGAAATATATTAATAAGTTTCTGTCAGTATTTACTCCGGGTTGGACAGAGGGCGGCAGATGGACCAGGGATAATCTGCTGAGTCTGCATAAGCAGCGCAAGAGCAAGAGCAAAACCTCCCAGGGAGGCGTCAGTGTAGTCTTAGATTATGACTCTAGCTTTGGCATGGTAAAACTTTCTGTACGGTAGCCTGCAATTAGTAGCTGCTTTCAATAAGATATAATCAGAGTTGCTATGATTCCCGAACTATTCGGGTGAAAAAGGGATGATAAAATTTACCAAGAGGACAGACTGGGCCGCTTTTTATTTTCCTTTGTTTTTCCTCGCTTTTCCGGTAATATCTTCCGGAAGGAATTTCGATAAAGAACTCTCCAGAATAGAATCTTCCTCAGGCAGATATCAATTCATAAAAGATCAGTCAAACCGGCAATTCCTGGTCATCGACAGCCAGACAGGCCAAGTCTGGCAGAGCAATAAAGAACAGGGCAGATTTGTTTACCGGAAGATTCCCGTTGAGGGAATAAAGAGTGAACCTGACCACTTCTCCGTATACGTGGTGGGAAGTTTTGCCGAAGCCGGGGAATACCGGGTCAAACAGGGGAACACGGTTTTACAGCTCTTTTCCCGTTTCGGTCGTTATTTCCAACGGATAGACTGGAAAAACAGCAAATTAATCAGAAACAACCAGAACAGCACCACCCTTAAATTGCGCGATCTTCTGATTAAAGGAGACCTCTCAGCCAATCTGACCCTTGCTTCTGACGATACCTTCTTTATAAAGCTGCTGGATAAACAGAAAGAAAATCTTTTCAAAAACAAGATCAGAATTATAGGCGAAGTCAAGAATCAAGGAGTTATCAAT
>JBHHXV010000181.1:0-4898 GCA_046757225.1 bacterium | reverse complement strand
GAGGAAGAGACCGGCTCTGATAATATGCGTCACCTGGAGCAGATAATCATGCTCCAGGTGATCGACGGCTTATGGAAGGACCATCTTTACGCCATGGACCATCTCAAGGAGGGAATCGGTCTGCGCGGTTACGGCCAGAAAGACCCTAAGATCGAGTACCAGCGCGAGGGTTATGATATGTTCACCGAGCTGGTGGAGCGGATCAAAGAGGACTCGGTAAAGTTCATGTTCACGGTTCAAGGCGTTGAAGCGGCCGAAGAGCAGGAGAGCAGGCGCCGCCGAAAGGTGGAACAGCAGACGAAACCGAAAAGCGAAAGCCCGGTCAGGAAAAAAGCCGAGGAAAAGACCGGCCGCAATGATCCCTGCCCCTGTGGCAGCGGAAAAAAACACAAAAAATGCTGCGGTAAATAAACTTTTCATAGCGGGCCATCCGTCACCCCCTCATGATGAAAAAAACCGGCTATCCCCCAAGAAGAGGGAAGCTCCACTCCGATATTTCACGGTAAAAGATGGATTCATTATTAATAAATTTCCAGCATTATATAAGCGACCTGCCGCTCATGGCCTTTCTGGTGGCGCTGCTGGGAGGTTTTATGACCAGCTTCACTCCCTGCGTCTATCCTGTCATTCCCATCACGGTAAGCTTTATCGGGGGGGCCAGCGGCGGTTCCCGTTCCAGGGCTTTCAGCCTTTCTCTGGTTTACGTTTCGGGAATCTGCCTGGTTTATACCACCCTGGGGATCGCCGCCGCCCTTACGGGTCAGCTGTTCGGGCAGTTATCCACCAGTCCCTGGAGCTTCCTGGTGGTGGGAAACGTCTGCATTCTTCTTTCCCTGAGCATGTTCGGGGTATATGAAATGCCGGTCATTGCTCTGGGGTCCGGAAACAGCCGGATCACCGGCCTGTTCACCGCCCTGTCGGTGGGAATGGTTTCCGGTCTGATCATCGCTCCCTGCGCCTCCCCTGTTTTAGCCACCATCCTGGTATACATCGGCAGCAGGCAAGAGGTGGTTTTCGGAGGAGGGCTGATGTTTTCTTATGCCCTGGGAATGGGAATCCCCCTGATCATCCTGGGGATATCCAGCGGGCTGCTGGGCTCCCTTCCCAAAGCGGGCGACTGGATGGAAAAGATCAAAATCGCTTTTGGCGTGTTGATGCTGGCCAGTGGAGAATACTTTCTTTTAAAGGCTGGAATTATCCTTATGTAATTATTTGCTTTTTTAGGTAATAAATATTTATAATACAGTAACTGCTGTTTTAATTAAAAATAAGACCATAAAAGACAAAGGAGGATTGATGATTTTGGCAAAGGGGAAAAGACTATTGCTTTTATTGACCTTGCTGCTGCTTGTTCCTTCCGCCTCTTTCGCTCAAGGATTCGGAACCACGGTCAAGATTGTAATAAAACAAGCGACCATTCTAAAGCTGGTGGCCGGAAAGAAGAAAGCCAGCCTTCTTGAGCGGGAACTTACTGCCAGTAATCCTTCAATAAAATCATCTCATATCAGCCGGCGGGGTTCTACCGTCATTCTGGAATTCGTTACGAAGCAAGGCCAACACATCAATATTTCCACCGATACCCACGCCTTTGCCCCTGAGCTTATTACCCGGTCAAACCCCCTGGACAGGGAAGATATCTCCAACTGGCTGCTGACCGGCTGGCAACCGGAAGTCCGCGATTTCAGGCTGAAAAAGGTGAAAAACCAGCCGGCAGTGGTGTTAAACTATCATCTGACGGCTTCCAAGACAAAGAGAGCGGTAAATACAACAGCAGCCAATAAATTGACCGCCAGAAAGCTGGGCGGAGCCGGCGGCGGCCCTCCCCCGGAACTGGACAACCCTCAGAAAGGCAAAGCCAGGACACCTCCTGAGCGCGCACCTCAAGCCTCATCAGATCTGGAAAAGCCTCCGACCAAATCTATCATCTCCTCCGTTCCCAACCGGAAAAAACCTGAAACGGCCGTGAACTACCTTAATACTTCCGGAATAATTCAGAACTTCAAAAGGGGCGGCATTATCATGTACTTTATTCTGGGGTGTTCCATCATTGGGCTCTACATATCTTTAGAGCGTTTTTACACCCTGAGAAAAAGTAGAATTCTGCCCAACGGTTTTATCAAGGAGATCAGTTCCGCCTTACCTCAAGAAAATCTTGACAGAGCGCAAGGCAAAGAAAAGGTCAAAGAGCTGTTGAAAATATGTGAAAACAAAAATATTCCGGTGGCCAGATCCCTGCGCAACGGTTTACTGGTACATTTCCGGGAAGGGATAACCGGCAGCAAGGCGGCGATCGTCAGTTCCAACGACCGGGAAGGAGCGGCCATGGAATCCGGTTTATCCATATTGGGGCTGCTGGGCAATATCTCCCCCCTCCTGGGGCTGCTGGGAACAGTCATAGGAATGATCTCCGCTTTCGATATGATGGCTATAAGCGGCAGTGGAAAACCCGAGGTGGTGGCCGCCGGAATCTCCATGGCCCTGATCACCACCGCCGGAGGATTGATCGTGGGTATTCCGCTGGTCCTTTTCTTTAATCTGATCCAGGCGAAAATAAACTATCTGTTACTGAATATAGAAGAGTTCTGCATGGAAGTGATAGAAAATCTAATTCATGAAGAAGAAGAAAAATAATGTCCCGAAGAATTAAAACAGAAGTCAGAATGGATTTGACATCATTGATTGATGTTATCTTTCTGCTGCTGATATTTTTCATGTTATCCACCACCTTCTCCAAAATAATCACCAAGCTGGATATAAAATTACCCAAAGCAAGATCAGTAACCCCTTACCAGGATATTTCCTCCAAGTCCGAGAACGTGATTATCGAGGTTTCGGAAAATCACAGGCTGTCTTTGAACGGGGAGGAGGTCACGTTATCCGTTCTGGATGGCAAATTAGCGGAAATAGCCCGGAAAAACCCCCTTCAGGTGATTGTCATCCGCGGCGATAAAGAGGTTGATTACGGAATGGTAATCAAGATTATGGGAGCCTGTAAATCATATAACCTGGAAAAGATCGCCTTAGCCGCTCTGCAGGAATATTGATTCGTCGCCCTTGACGACAACTATTAATTGGGACGCAGATATAACTGAATTTAACCCGGTCTATTCAAAAATTTAAGTGTCATGAGCCAGACCCCTTATCGATAAAGGGAGAAAACCAACGTCCGAAAAGAGTTTGTTTACCGGAAAAAGTTTTAATGGAAACTGATAAACCATTTCTGATTTTCAACAAGATAACGATTGCTTGGTTATGATTCCCGAATTATTCGGGTTAAAAAAATCTTGTAAATCCGCGTTTATCTGCGCCCTCTTTTCAAATATATGAATGTACAGGAACAGAAATGCCGCCGGGAAACGGTCAGAATCTGCCATCAGATATACAGACAGGGGTTTGTGGCGGCCACTGACGGCAATATCAGCGCCAGAATAAAAAAGGACCGGATACTCACCACCCCGACCGGGGTATCCAAGGGCTCGGTGACCGAAGACGACCTGGTGATAACCGACCTGGAGGGAAACCGGATTTCCGGAAAGAGAGAGCCCTCCTCGGAAATCAGGATACACCTCTGCGTATACAATATGAGGCCGGACGTAAAAGCGGTAATCCACGCCCATCCGCCGATCTCAACCGCTTTTTCCATTGCCGGCGTTTCTATCGCCCAGTGTATTCTGCCGGAGGTGATTCTCACCCTGGGCTCGATTCCCACCACCCGCTACGCCACTCCCACCACAGAAGAAGGGCCGGAAGTGGTCACCGAATACATTGGAAACTATGACGCCATGATCCTCGATCATCACGGCTCTCTCACGGTAGGCAGAAATCTGGAAGAGGCTTATCTCCGCCTGGAAAAGGTGGAGCACGCCGCGGAAATAACCTTGTACGCCCGCCAGCTGGGCCCGGTCAGGCAGCTCGACCGGCAGCAGGTAGACCGTCTGCTGTCAATGCGGAAGGAGATGGGAAAAAAGCTGCCCGATTTCCGTCACTGCGGACTCTGTGTCAACCGGCGGGATAAAGAACAAAACCCCGACGCCTTCCAGGTCGATGAAGAAAAGATAGTAACGGAAATAGTTACAGCGATTTCCAAAATATCAAACCCGAATTAAAAATATTATGTTATCCTGTTATAGTTGAGGTATAATTGGTAATCGGTTTTTCAATATCAGACTTTAAACCAGGGAAAAGCTCATGCAAGATTTAAAAGAAGAAATCGAGGCGCTTGATTTTCGTCTGCTGGATAATTACAACTGGTTTTTCATCACCCTCCTGTGGCTGGTTTTCTTCCTTCAGCACAAGATACTCACCTTTCCCCTCGCCTTGACCTTCTTCGCCCTGCTGGCGATCTATACCGGGGTTCAATTCAAGAACTCGATCATGAAAGGAAGGATCAATAACAATGAAATCGTTACCATGTCCATCCTTAATGTCTTCGCTTGTATCCCTCTGATTTACTATACCAAGGGATTTGAAAAGGAAGCCTGGATATTGTTTATCTGGGCCAGCATCGCGGTCTCCACCTTCAATGAGATGCGCAATATTTTTCTTCTTCTTACTCTGTTTGCCAGTGTATTGGCTTTCGTTACCTACTTTCAGGGAAACCTTACCCATATTTATCAACTGGTCATCCTGCTGCTGAAGGTGGGGATGATCTTTTTTGTCGGTCTTTCCTTCGCCAAGATGCAGAAAGATCATTTCCGGAAGGAAAAGGTGCTGCTGGACATAAACGACAACCTTGAAGAAAAGATCGCCGACCGCACCAGGCGGATTGAAGAAGTGACCTCCATCGCCATCATATCGCTGGCCAAACTCACCGAATCACGGGACAGCGATACCGGCGAGCACCTCAGACGGATCCAGGCGTACACGGATGTTCTGGCCACCGCCCTTCTCGATAAGGA
>JBHHXV010000180.1:0-4905 GCA_046757225.1 bacterium | reverse complement strand
GGGGAAATTGACCCCACCGCAAAAGGGGCCCTACCGGCGCTCGAAATTGAGGGTTGGAGAGCATCCGCCGGGATTTGTAGGCACTTTTCATTATAGCTGCCAGCTGGTGTTGGTCATGATGGGGGTGGGGGTGAATATGGCTGCCAGTTTTGCCATAGTTTTTCATCTGGTAGGTTTTTTGCCCGTTACTGTTGTCGGCCTGTTTTATGTTTTTAAGGGTCAGATGAGTCTGACTCAATTGCAGCATGTGGAAGAATAGGCTTTGTCAGTTGTCTTTCATCGCATATCAGTCGTCAAGACGCCCTCATAGATATTTGCCTCTGGGAGCGGCCTGGCTCGTTCTTTTCTTTTTTTCCCCCGGAACGGCGCAGGCCCGGTTCGCCCATTCCGACTGCCGTATCTGCCATGGCAACCGGCTGGGTATCGGAATCGCCGTTTTCGGCCAGGAACGCAAGATAATGACCATAAACCCGAATACCGGCAAGCCGCTGCAACGGATTGAAGCCATTTGTCTCGCCTGTCACGGCCCTAAGGATGAGGACGCCTATCAGCCGGTGGAGGAGGATTTGGAAGACCTGGAAGCTGATAAAGAAAAAGAAAAAATCGACTTTTCCAAAAACCTGATGATGGACCGTCTCCAGAACCCGGGGGCTATTTTTGCCGAACTGGGGTTTGAACCGGCGGACGTCGGCTTTCGGGTGATCGATTTACACCAGACCCATCCGGTGGGAATTATTCCCAAAACGGTCAAGTTGCCCAAGGAAGCCAGAGGGTTTAAGGGAGAGGAAAACGAGTTGACCTGCATGGGCTGTCATAACCACCATCCCTCGAATCCCAATTATATGTACCTGAGGTGGCCTACCGATAAAGGAAAGAGAATCGTGAAATTATGCGCTCACTGCCACCCGGACAAGGTGAAGCCGTCCACGGTCAGGGTAAAAAAGCGGGTCAAGCGCCTAAAAAGAAGGATGATGATGAGGTAACGTTTTTTTTTAGTGTTTTTTCATTTGACAATGTTGCCGGAATCATATAATATCTTTCTAATATATTTATCTGTTGAATTGATTTCTATATTCTATGTATAGATGCATCAAGGGTTGGGGGATAGAGTTTCTTATGAAAAGAACGGCGTTAATAATAATCTTTTCGATCTTCTTCTTGGTTCCGTCGATGGTAAATGCTGGGCCGCACGATGACTGCACGTTATGCCACGGTGTCCATACCGGACAGGGGCCGGTTATTTTACAGGAACCACCCAATACCACCACAATCAATCCCAGAACCGGACAGCCGATGAAACGGATCGGCTCTCTCTGCCTGGCCTGCCACACGGAAGAGCCGGACGGCGCCGGATACCGCCCCATTGACCTGGCTCATACCCATCCGGTAGGTTTTACTCCCGGCCCCAGATTGGTTGTTCTGCCGGATGAAGCCAAGGGATTTCCCGGAGAAGAAGAAGATATAGTTTGCACCAGTTGCCATAACCAGCATCCGGCCAATACCAACTACCGGTATTTACGATGGCCTTCAGACGGCGGTAATTACCTGCCGATGTTCTGTATGCATTGCCACCCTGAAAAAGGTAAGCCGCTGGAGCGAGAAGAAGAGGAAGAAGAATAAGCTTCCTCTTATCGCTTGCTGGCGTCTTCAATAACAGCTCTACCTGTCAAGCCTTAAGATTTTCCCGGATTAGTGGTCGATTTCTACTACTTAAAGACACCTTCCGTATTTCTCTGCTTTGTCGATATTTATCTGTCAAGAATTGATCAATGGATAATAAAGTAGCGTTAGGGAGCGACCACGGGGGCTGGGCTTTAAAAGAAGCTGTCAGCAACGCCCTGACTGAAGCCGGTTACCAGGCGGTGGATTTCAGCGCTGCCACTGAGACTCCGGTCGATTATCCGGATATTGGGCACAAAGTAGCGCTGGAAGTGTCAACCGGGAGGATTGACAGGGGAATCCTGGTTTGCGGCACCGGTATCGGTATGTCGCTGGTGGCCAACAGATATCCCGGGGTGCGGGCGGCTTTGTGCCATAATATTTATACGGCTAGGATGAGCCGGGAGCATAATGACGCCAATATCCTGGTGCTGGGTGGCCGGGTGATTGGAGAGGGTCTGGCTCTGGCCATGCTGGATTGCTGGCTGAATACCCCCTTCGGGGAAGGCCGGCACCGCCGGCGGATAGATAAGGTAAATCCTGTTAAATGAGTGATTTAAAACAAGTCGATCCGGAAATATTCAAGATAATTCAAGGGGAAATCGGGAGGCAGCAGGAAAACCTTGAGCTGATCGCTTCTGAAAATATTGCCAGCCGGGCGGTTATGGAAGCTACCGGGTCGGTCCTTACCAATAAATATGCGGAAGGATATCCGGCCAGGCGTTATTACAATGGCTGCGAATACGTTGACCGGGCTGAAGCGCTGGCTGTGGAGCGGGCCAGGAAACTGTTCGGGGCGGACCACGCCAATGTCCAGCCGCATTCGGGGACTCAAGCGAACTTAGAGGTTTACGCGGCTGTCCTTAAACCCGGAGATACGGTTCTGGGAATGAAATTATCCCATGGCGGGCACCTCTCCCACGGCTGCCCGGTGAACTTTTCCGGTATCCTTTATAATTTCGTATCTTATGGAGTAAGCAGAGATACAGAGCAGATCGATTTCGATCAGGTCCTGGACCAGGCTGTAAAACATCAGCCCAAACTGATTGTGGTGGGAGCCAGCGCTTATCCGAGAAAGATCGATTTCAAGCTTTTTCGGGAAATCGCCGACCGGGTGGGAGCGTATCTGATGGCGGATATAGCTCATATCGCCGGTTTAGTAGTAGCCGGGGTACATCCTGATCCGGTGCCTTATTGCGATTTCGTGACCACTACCAGTCACAAAACAATGAGGGGCCCCCGGGGGGGATTGATTCTCTGCCGAGGTGAGTTCGCCCAAAAAATAGATAAAGTCGTTTTCCCGGGAGGGCAGGGCGGCCCTTTGATGCACGTGATCGCCGCCAAAGCGGTTTGTTTTAAAGAGGCGGCCAGCCCGGAGTTCGCGGCCTGCCAGCGGCAGACGGTAAAAAACGCTCAATGCCTGGCCGAACGTTTGATTCAAGACGGTCTTCGGGTAATATCCGGTGGCACTGACAACCATCTCATGCTGGTAGATACCACCACCAAGGGCTTGACCGGAAATATTGTCTCTGAAATAATGGAAAGAGGGGGGATTACCCTTAATAAGAATGAGATTCCCTTTGATCCCAGTCCTCCCAATATTACCAGCGGCATCCGCATCGGAACCCCTACGGTGACCACCCGGGGAATGAAAGAAGAGCAGATGATCGAAATCGCCGATTTTATCACGGATATTATCAATAACCACCAGGATGACAATCTGATATCGGATATCAGAAAAAAAACCAGGGATTTATGCCTGAGATTCCCAATTTATAACAGTTAACTTATCATATGTCTGAATATTTTACCGGGGGGGTTCATCCACCCGAGCATAAGATAACCGCCTTTTCGGAGGTGGTGAAACTTCCTTTACCTGAAAAGGTTTATCTTCCCATTCAGCAGCATATCGGCGCGCCCTGTAAGCCGCTGGTGAATAAAGGCGATCAAGTTCTTACCGGACAGGTGGTGGCCGAAAGCGGCGGGTTCGTTTCCTCTCCGATTCATGCCAGTATTTCCGGCAAGGTCAAGGAAGTGGCTCCTTATCCTCATCCGATGGGACGCAAGGTTATGACCATCGTGATAGAGTCCGATGGTGAGGACAGATGGAAAAAGCCTCTCAAGACGAATAAAAAGTACCCGGACAAGCCGGTCGATAAATTAAAGGAACTGGTTGCCCAGGCCGGTATTGTAGGCTTGGGCGGGGCCACCTTTCCCACCCATGTAAAATTATCTCCGCCCGCGGAAAAAAAGATCGATACCATTATTATAAACGGGGCCGAATGCGAGCCGTATCTGACGGCCGACCATCGCCTGATGCTGGAACAGGGCGAAGAGCTTCTGGAAGGAATCGAGATTATCCAGAAAATCCTGGGGGTGAAACAGGCGATTATCGGCATCGAAGATAATAAAATGGATGCGGTACATCATCTCCGTCTGCTGGATAAGGACCTGCTCAATGTCAGGGTAGTTCCTCTGACCACCCATTATCCCCAGGGGTCGGAAAAACACCTGGTAAAGGCCCTGACCGGCCGGGAAATTCCTCCTCCCCCGGGACTGCCGATGGATGCCGGGGTGGTGGTGCATAACGTGGGAACCGTGGTGGCGGTACGTGACGCGGTGGTGCTGGGCAAGCCGTTGATCGAACGGGTCGTGACCGTTACCGGCCAGGTTAACAAGCCGAGAAACGTGTCGGTTCGGATGGGAACCCCGATTTCCCAGGTGATCGATTTCTGCGGAGGTTTCCGGGGAACTCCCGGTAAGGTTATTCTGGGCGGGCCGATGATGGGGATGGCCCAGCATACCCTGGATGTTCCGGTGATTAAAGGGACTTCCGGTATTCTGGTGCAGGGCGAGGACGAGGTGTTCACCGATCCTTATCAGACCTGCATCCGGTGCGGGTTTTGCGTGGGCGCCTGTCCTATGCTGTTATTACCTAATCTGCTGGGGCTATACTGCGAAAAAGGGATGTATGAGGAAGCGGCCGGCGAGGATCTGACCGCCTGTATCGAGTGCGGATCATGCGTCTATGTCTGCCCGGCCAAACGGCCGATGGTGCAATGGGTGAAACTGGGAAAATTCGACCTGGCTGCCAAACGGGCTGCTCAGGCGAAGAAATAAAATAAGGTTTAAATGAAGTTAAAGGTATCACTATCGCCCCATATCCGGGGCATGGACTCGGTGTCCAAGATCATGCTGGACGTGATCATCGCCCTTACTCCGGCGGCTTTGGTGGGGATCTATTAT
>JBHHXV010000179.1:0-4941 GCA_046757225.1 bacterium | reverse complement strand
GGACGTTGGCCTAATTCATTTTCTGGGGTCTGGCAAATGTCAGCCAAGTTTTATGAATAGACAGGGCTAAAGAAAGGCGTTCTTTAGTGGATTTAAATCATCGATGGAGGGTGTTTCGGCTTGTCTCAAGCCGAAACCAGGAGGATATCGAAGCCCTTAAAGCTTTCGGCTTGAGACAAGCCGAAAGACCAACCAAACACCAAATAATCCTGTAAATCCGCGTTTATCTGCGTCCTCTTTTCAAATACCCGGACTTACTTATATCGACTGAAAAGGCGTCTGAGCGTGCCGCTGGAGAGACGGATATAGGCCAAATCAGGGATATTCTTGACCGTCATCTCAAAGCGTTTTTCATAATCTGTGAGACTGATTTCATTGACCGAAACCAGTTTGTGATGGAGATCGTGGCCCGTGGCTCTCACGTAATACAACTTTTTATCGGTTTCCGCTTTCTTTTTCTCATTGGCGTAAAAATACCAGGGCTTGTTCTTTACGTTTCTTTTATCGTCTTTTACCAGCTCGCTCCTGAATTTTCCGTAAACGATAATATTTCCCCCCTCCTTTTTGGAACTGATTCCCCAGATATCGCGAGAGGAGGACTCGACCTTGATAACCTTCGGCTTTTCAATAGGTTTGGGAACCGGGGGCGTATCCCGGTCCACAATACCGGAAGCGACAATAATATCCCGGAGTCTGTCAAAATCCTTGAACTCGAATTCCACATCCCTGGTCAATCCCTTGAAAAACACCTCTTTTGTGGCCACCAACTGATGCTTCTCGTCATAAACATTAGCCCGGGCGTATCTCTTTATTTCCTCCAGGGGGATGGTAAGAAACCGGGGTTGCTCGCGAAAGGTAAACCGGGCTTTTACAATTATTTTTCCGTCTTTTCTGACATATCTTACATCGGAAATAGAGGTGGTGGTGCCGGCCGCGTGAATATTATCCGACCTCTTGGTCGGTTTGGGAACCGGCGAGAAATCCCGGTGTCTCCGGCCGCAGGTGACCGTCACCTGGCCGATTTCATTTCTGTCCTCAAAAGGAAACTCAAACCGGAGATCAGCGTCGTTCCCCTTGAAATATTTAACCTTATAGGATGAGAGCTGAAAATGGTAGTCATACTTGAGCGCCCTGGCGTACCATTCAATCTCCTGGTCGGGAATGGTCTGGTTTTTGAATTTCTCGCTGTTATGGAATTTTGCCGTGACAATAATCTTTTTTCCGGCTATCTCATATTGAACATTGCTGATTTTACGGTTGGCCGACCCGAAAATAATCTTCCGGACATGTTGCCCCATTTCGGGAAGCTCTTCAAGATCTTCCGGTTCCTGGGCTCGCAGGGAACCGTGAAAAACCAGTCCCGCCAGGGCGAAAATCAGCAACGCTTTAAACGCAATCTTGCTCAATCTTGACATAATTCGTAGATCCCTACCGATAAAACAATTATATAATAGGATACTCTTTTCGGGACGGAAATGTCCAGGAAAAAAATTGGACAGGGAGGTTATACTTCCGCGACCCCTTCAACCTGAGTAACCCGCAGCACCTCTTCTATGGTGGTGATTCCATCCCTTACTTTATTCCAGCCGTCCTCCCTGAGGGTTTTCATTCCCAATTCAATGCACCGGCGGCGAATTATACTGGCAGAGGTGCGCTTGAGGATCATCTGCCTGATTCCCTCGGAGATAACCAGCAATTCATAGATACCGTTCCGCCCCTTGTAACCGGTCTGGTTGCATTTTTCGCACCCCTTCCCCCGGTAAACATCCGGCCGGGCCCGGGAAGCGTCCCAGCCGGGGAAGATCTCGGAAAGGATGGTATCGTCGTTTTCCGGAACCCCGTCCCGGCCGTCCTGGCAGATTCTCCGCACCAGCCTCTGGGCCAATATCCCTTCCAGGCAGGAGGAAAGCAGAAAATGTTCCACCCCCATATCGATCAAACGGGTAATGGCGCTGGGAGCGTCATTGGTGTGCAGGGTAGAAAAAACCAGGTGACCGGTAAGAGAGGATTGAACGGCGATCTCCGCGGTCTCCAGGTCTCTTATCTCGCCGATCATGATAATATCCGGATCCTGGCGCATGATGGAGCGCAGGCCATTGGCAAAGGTATAACCGATCTTCGATTTCACCTGGGTCTGATTAATCCCCAGCAACTGGTACTCGATCGGGTCTTCCACGGTGATAATCTTTTTATCGGGAGAATTTATTTTATTAAGGGCGGCGTACAGGGTGGTGGTTTTGCCGCTGCCGGTAGGGCCGGTAATCAGAAGGATTCCATGAGGTTTGTCAATAAGCTGCTCGAAATAATTCCGGCAGCTCTGCGTAAACCCCAAATCATCCAAAGTCAAGAGGATACTGTCCTGGTCGAGGATTCTCATCACCACGCTTTCGCCGTGCATGGTGGGGAGGCAGGAAACCCGGAGATCGACCTTCCGGCCCATCACATTAACCTTTATCCGCCCGTCCTGGGGCAGGCGGCGTTCGGCGATGTTCATGTCCGCCATAATCTTGATGCGGGAAACAATGGCCGACTGCAACCGCTTGGGCGGTGATTCCGTACGGTGCAGAATCCCGTCGATCCGGTATCTGACCAGCAGCTCTCTTTCAAACGACTCGATATGCACATCACTGGCTCCCGCTTCGATCGCCCGGGTGATGATCATATTAACCAGCTTAATGACCGGGGCCTCCAGGGCCATGTCCCTCAGCTGGTCGATATTTTCATCGGTATCGTCAGAGATGATCCCGATATCCTCTTCCGGGAGATCTTCGAGGATACCGTCCATCCCCTCTCCGTAATAGCGGTCGATGGCGGTGACGATCTCCGATTCATTGGAAATATAGACAGCCAGCTCGTATCCGCACGACAGCCGGATACTGTCGATGGTCATGGTGTCCATCGGATTGCTCATGGCTACGTGCAGGACATTATTCTCCAGGCGGACGGGAAAGAATTTATATTCCTGCATGTATTTCAGAGTCAATCCCAGTTTTCTGGGGGGAGCGAGATTGGAACTTCCGAGGGAAAGATAGGGGACTCCCAGCTGTTCGCTGAGCACCCTGGCCAGGTCTTCTTCCTTGATCAGACCCTGCTGGACCAGAATACGGCCTAATTTCTGGCCGAGCTGCTCCTGTGTGCTCAGGCTTTTCTCCAGATCGCGGTCAGTGATCTTCTGTTTTTTTATGAGGAGGGAGCCGAGCGGTTCCGGTTTGTCGATAATCATATTAAAACCGGCAGCCCGGAAAGCCTGTCGTCTTTATCGAGCTGCCTTTAGAAGAGTGTTTTAACGAAAAGTTCGGAGATAGGATTGTAAGGCAATCGATTTGGTGCTGTCAAAATCCAGTTCGGTTCCTTTCAAGGCCCCGTTGATACAATAGTTTATCATGTGACCCAGGCTGACCACCCGGTCGGCCATTTCCACGTATTTGGGAAATCTGGAGCTGACATTGCGAAGCTTGGAACCGTCATGACAGGTGGAGCAGGATTTACCGTTGCGTCCCAGGTTAGTGTCATTAAACAGTTTCTTGCCGTATTCCACTGACTTGTTCCACATTTTGTCCCCTTTGCTGACTTTTTGCACCGGGGGTGGCACATAGGTTTCCGAGGCGATGCCGGACAAAGGCAGGATTAAAAAGAGACCCGTTATTAACCCGGTTGCGTATTTTACCCACCTGTTTTGCTTCATGACACGCTCCTCTCTTTTGGTTGTTTAAAATCGAGAAAACAGATACTTTCCCCCTACTACGCAAAATAACAATCATAGGGGAAAAAGTCAAGAAAAGATGCTTCTTTTAAACTGGTTTAAATTAAAGTCGGTATATCGGGCTTCTCCCAGCCAGCGGTTGCAACGGTTGTAGTTCAGCGGGACTCCCTGAGCGGGAATCCCCATGCTCCGGGAAAGGGTCATGCCCTCGTACAGTTCCGGAAAGCAGGCCACTCCCAATAACCCCGGATCAGGATAGCGGCGGCGGGCTTTGTCAAACAGCTCTGCCAGGTCGGTTATCTGAGAGACATAGAGGTGATAATCGGGAAAGGCTTCCAGAAACCGGCCCGCCTGATTGATAAGGCATTCGGGGGTGCAGGACATACAGATATAATCCACGTCCCCCGGCTCGAACAGGCAGTCATCAGACCGGAAGTCCCGCAGGCAGTGGGGAAGGATTACCACCTTGTCCCGGGCTTTATGAAAATCGTCCCGCATGAGACGGTTCAAGAGCTCTATGTGCAGCATCCGCAGATGATATCCCCGGACTGAAATCCCGAAGATCTCTTCATATTTACTCTTGACCGGCCGGGAGGCGATAAATCCGGGGAGGGCCGGAGTATAGTGTTTCAATAAGTGAGCGGAAACAGGGGCGAATAAGGATTCAAATTTTTTCTCTTTGCCCCTTTTTTTTATCAGCCTGGTCAGTAGCCGGTCCAGAGAAGCTGGCCCGCCCAGAACAGAGCACAGTTTATCCACCTGAGCGGCGATATAGCGGTAGTATTCGCCTTCCTCATCCAGGGAATAGGTTCTCCCGGCCGGTTTATCCATAGGTAAACAGGATAACCTCTTCGGGCTTCAGGAGAACCTGCACCAGGTTATTTTCTTCTTTAAAACCGGGATAGTCCGGTTCGCAGACACCAGGCTGCCAGAACCGGGACAGACAGAAGAGTATTTCTTTATATTCCTGAATGGGAGAAGACAAGCAGGAGCGCAGGTTTTCCCGGTTCCAGGAGATGGTTTGTTCTTCCCGGTTGGGATTGGCCGCCATAACAAGGAGTTTCCCTTTTACGACAAAAGCGGTGGAAAACAAACCGGCCGGAGCCTCGTAAGCGAGAGAACAGAGCGACATCCCTTCCAGAAACTTTTCCCGCAACCGGCCCACTTCATTCAAGAGCGCCACCATCCGCTCACCGTCCGGATGCAGCCAGTCCAGGTAGCTGTGATTAAAAAGAGGA
>JBHHXV010000178.1:0-4962 GCA_046757225.1 bacterium | reverse complement strand
TTTTTAATCATCCCTGTCTTTTGTCGCTGCAAATCATTGCCGATCTAGCATTAACAAAACCAAAACAATTTATAAAGGTGTCGGTATATAAACGGAATCAAAGTGGCGGCGGCGCCTGGTCAAGACTATAATTTTCATAGCTGGGTAGGTGAGACAACGACTTTTAATCTGGTTCCTGAACCGGCCAGCTTGTTGTTGTTAGGCTCCGACCTGGTCGGCCTGGCCGGGCTCGGCAGGAAGAAAAGGAAGGGCGTTTAATCCTTCTTTTGCTGTTTCTTCCCTGGGGGATAAGGCCAGGATGAGGGGGCGTCTGCCAAAGAAGGCTTGATCCGCCAACCTTCCCCCTCACCTCAAACCTCTACCCGGAGGTAAGAATAGACAGCTCCCGATGACAAAACGGATCCTCTCAGACTTTCGTCTGGTGTTTCGGCTTGAGACAAGCCGAAACACCCAACTTTTTACGAAACCATTAATAATTACTTGACCAGGGGTAGGATTTTGCACTACACTTGAATAGTTGTTCATATGATAATATGTGGGAGCAGGGTGGATAAGGATACTTGCGAGATAACGGCGGTCGACCGGGAAAAGGTCAGGACGGTTGGTGGACAGATGAAACCGGATGAGATTGTGCTCCGGTTGTCCGAAACCTTTAAGGTGCTGGGGGACCCTACCAGGATCAAAATAACCCAGGCCCTGGCGCAGGAGGAGCTTTGTGTCTGCGATATCGCCTCTCTTCTGGGGATGAGCGATTCGGCCATTTCCCATCAGCTTCGGGTGCTGAGAAACCTCAGATTGGTCAAGTACCGGAAGGAAGGGAAAATGGCGTTTTATTCCCTGGACGACGAGCATATCACCCGACTGTTTGAATGCGCGTTGGAGCATGTGACTGAAAATTAAAGATTGGGGGAAATTATTATGTTAACCAGCCAGATTGCAGTGTTTATGTTTTCGATGTTATTGATTCTTCCGGCTTGCAGCCAAAACAAGGTTTCAATAAAGACGCCGGCAAAGATTAAGGCCGCCGGTCCGGGCGCCGGAGCCGGCAGGAGTCCGTCTAGCCGGAAACCGGCGGATTCGAGAGGCCGCTCTCTTAAAGTCAAATTATCCAGGAAAAAGAAAGCCGGGCTGAACCGCAGGTTCTTAGCGGCGGTGGATGAGGGGAATACCGACGCGGTGAGGGATTTACTGGATAAAGGGGCTGATATTGAAGCCAGGGATAAAGATGATGATATGACCGCTTTGCTGCTGGCTTCGGAAAGAGGATATCCGGAGACAGTGAAGCTGCTGCTGAGCCGGGGGGCGAAGGTTAACGTAAGAGACCGGAGCGGCTACACCGCCCTTATGGAAGCCTCGGAAAAGGGGAACATGGAAACGGTAAAACTGCTGCTGGCCTGGGGAGTGAACGTGAATCTGGATGACCGGAGCGGCTACACCGCCCTGCTGGAGGCGGTGGAAAGGGGGCATACCGATATTGCGGCGCTCTTGCTGGATAATGGGGCGGAAATAACCGCCAGAGAAAGGAGGCAGCACCTGAGCGCTTTGATGCTGGCGGCGGAAAGAGGCGATCTCGACACCGTGAAGCTTCTGCTGGCCCGGGGAGCTGATATCAATGCAACCAATAAGGCCGGTTATACCGCCTTGATGGAAGCCGCTGTGCGTGGACATACCGCCACGATGAACGCGTTATTGGCCAAAGCGGGCAGGGAGAATCTGCCGCTTGTTATGGCGCTGGTGGCTGGCCATGGCCATATAGAGGCAGTTAAGGCTCTGTTGGCCAGAGGAGTGGAAGTGAACGCTCAGGACAGGGAGGGCCGGTTGGCTTTGGTGGAGGCGGCCAAAAGCGGTCACCTTGAGGTGGTAAAAACCTTGCTGGACCAGGGAGCTGAATTGGTAAGAAAGGACGGTCATGGTCATGACGCCTTGTTGGCGGCGGCGTATGATGGACGCAAAGCAATGGTTGAGTTTCTGTTGGATAACGGCGCTGATATTGAATCCAGAGCAAGCGTCCAGGGCCGAACTCCTTTGCAGTCGGCGGCCGACCAGGGACAGATAGAGACAGTGATGGTTTTGCTGGCCAGAGGGGCTAAAGTAAACGCCAGAGATAAAAACGGACGGACAGCTCAGCAGCTTGCCTCTTTGAGAGGTTACCCGGAGATAGTCAGGCTGCTGGGAAGGGCCGGGAAAACCCTTACCTCAGCCCTGTCATCCGCAGTGGAAGAGGGAGAAACCGGCGCTGTGGAAAGGCTGCTGGCCGAGGGAGCGGAGGTGAACGCAGAAGCTGTCGGCGGCCGTACCCCGTTGCTGGAGGCGGCTTATAAAGGCCACCTGGATCAAGTGGTAGCCCTGCTGGCCGGGGGAGCGGAGGTAGACGCCCGGGACAAGAGCGGACGTACTCCCCTGCTGGAAGCGGCCGCAGGCGGATACGAGGATATCGTGAAAATCCTGATTGCCAGCGGAGCGGAGGTGAACGCGGCGGATAAGGGCGGCCGCACCCCCTTGCTGGAGGCGGTCAGGGAAGGGGATGCCGATATAGTGAAAAGCTTGCTGAGCCGGGGAGCAGGCCCCAAAGACAAGGCTTTGGCCTCCGCCGCGCGCGGCGGCCATCTGGAGGTGGTAAAGACTCTGCTGGACGAGGGCGCTGATATTTCAGCCAGGGAGGCCAGAAGGGGCCGCACTCCTTTGATGGAGGCGGCCGGGAAGGGGCATGAGCGGACCGTTAAGTTTTTGCTGAGTCAGGGGGCGAAGGTAAACACCAGGGACAGGGAGGGTCGAACCGCCCGGAAACTGGCGGCTTTAAAAGGCTACTCAAAGGTGGTTGAGCTGCTTAAACTCCATGAAAGAAAATTTTTTTTCGCCTTGTTCTCAGCCGTGGAAAAAGGGGAGGTTGAAACGGTTGACGCTTTACTGACCGAGGGGGCGGATGCAAATGCCAGTGAAGAAGAATATGGCATGTCGGCTCTGATGCTGGCTTCGGAAAGAGGGCATACCGATATTGTGCGGGTGTTGCTGAAAAAAGGGGCGGACGTAAACACAAAAGACATGGCCGGTTACACGGCTCTGCTGGAGGCGGCGGAAAAGGGGCATGCCGACATCGTACGACTTCTGCTGGACAAAGGGGCGGAAGTGGACGCCAGTAACAGAAGACACCGGATGACCGCTTTAATGCTGGCTTCGGAAAGAGGGTACAGCGATATTGTGAAAGCGTTGATATCCAAGGGAGCCGACCTGAACGCGAAAAACAGGGCCGGTTACACCGCCCTGATCGAAGCGGCCATGCAGGGTCATGCGGATACGGTTGAACTCCTGCTCTCTGAAGGAGCGGATGTAAACGCCAAACGGAATCACCGCACCGCTTTGCTTGAGGCGGTCAGGCAGGGCAACGCCCATACGGTAAACGTTTTGCTGTCCCGGGGGGCTCAGGTGAACGCCAGAGACAGATCAGGCCGCACCGCTTTACTGGAAGCGGCCGAACACGGGCACTACGGCATTGCGCAAGCCCTGATTTCTCACAAAGCAGATGTAAACGCCCGGGACAGCTCGGGAAACACCCCCCTGATCTTTGCGGTGAAGGGAAATTATCCCGATATGGTAAAAGGTTTGCTGGCCCAAACCCCTGATCTGACGGCGAGAGAAACGGTAAAAAGAATGACCGCCCTGGGATGGGCGCAGTGGAAACACCAGCCTAAAATAATCAGGCTGCTTATAAAAGCCGGGGCGACCGAGTGATAAACGATCTGTTGCTTTCTGTCTGGAAGACCTTTCAGGGAGCCTCCCTTTATTTATTGATCGGTTACGGCCTGGCTACTGTTCTGCATATTTATTTAAGCCCTGAGAAACTGGCCTGCCTGCTGGGAAAGCGGCGGTTCGGCTCTATAATAAAAGCCACCCTGTACGGTATTCCGCTGCCGCTTTGTTCCTGCGCGGTGATTCCTTCGGCGGTTGCCCTCAAAAAAAAAGGGGTGAAAAACGGAACCGTTTTCGCCTACCTGATCGCCACCCCTGAAAGCGGCCTTGATTCGATTGCCGTTACCTATGGTTTGTTGGGCTGGTTTTTCGCCCTCTTCCGGGTAATGGCGGCGTTCTTTATCGCTGTTACCACCGGAAGCTTGATCGAGCTGCTGGCAGCCGATGATCCTGTTATGCCCCTCCCAGACAATTGCCAGCCGGAAAACCGCCGGAACCAGGTGAAAAGAAATCGCCTGCCTGCCTGGGCCGCCGCTTTTAAAGATAATTTTTACGACCTGTTTGACGAAACCTCCGGCTGGTTGTTCTTCGGGCTTGTTTTATCCGGTTTTATCGATTATCTTACTCCAGCCGGTTTTTTTCAAGAGCCTTATTTCTCCGGGATTTACGCCTATCTTTTAATGCTGGTGATCGGGCTGCCTATGTATATCTGCGCCTCCGCCTCCACTCCCATAGCGGCGACCCTGGTTTATAAGGGGCTGAGCCCCGGAGCCGCTCTGGTTTTTCTGATCGCCGGTCCGGCCACCAACCTGGGCAGTGTCCTGTTGCTGGTCAAGACCTTCGGAAAACAGGCCGTCTCTTATTATTTATCGATTTTAAGCGCTCTGGCTCTTACGGCCGGTTACCTGATCGACAGTCTTGCCTCTGTTTTTCCTCCGGCGATTTCCCGGATTTTTATCCAACCGGTCAGTCAGAACGGCAATCTCTGGGAAACGGCTTTCGCCGTTCTTTTTATCCTGCTGCTCGGGTACAGCTTATACCGGACCAATCGTTCTTAGAATAAATTATGAATTTCGGTAAAAATTGTAAATAATTTACTTGACAAATCGATCGAACATCTATATAGTTCCTCTCTCATGCCATCGGACATTCTTCGTTTAATTCATTAAATAATTCTAAAAAACTCTAAAAAGATCGGTTGATAACAATAAGATAGACCAGGTGAACAAACGCTGGCGTAGCTCAGTTGGTAGAGCAGCTGACTTGTAATCAGCC
>JBHHXV010000177.1:0-4980 GCA_046757225.1 bacterium | reverse complement strand
GACCGGTCCGGGCGGTGGTCGAGGTGGAAGGGATCGTATCCGAAACTATAAAAGTGATTCAGCGGTTTCAATTATACGGAAGCTCAAGCATCCTTGTTCAGGAGATATCTCTGGAAATCCCCAATTATAAGCCAACCAACATCAAGCAGGCTCTTTACTACATATTTAACCTTAATAACAGTTCCAAGCCCACCATGGGAATACCCTTCGGAGCTGTTCCCTTAATTTTCCAGGGAGGCAGGGCAAGAAAAATAAAATTCTCCCGCCGTTCTCCTGGTAAAAGCTTCAAATTCGGCAGGAAGAAAAAGCGGCCCTTTGGCGGGGAGGTTTACGATCTTCAGAAATGGATCAATTTCGACAGCGGCGGTCATTCCATCGACCTGCTTTCCGGGAGGACTCAAACCAGGGTTTATGTAAAAAGAGGTTTTGCCGCCGTGGAGATTCAGGGAATGATAAATGGTCATCCTGATGTCTTGAGGTTTGGTATCTACAGCCATGCCAGCGACTGGCGGAAAGGAAACACCCCCCGCCGGGCCTGGGAATTCGCCCACCCGATGTTAGGCGTCGCCACTCAAGAAGGGAAAAAAGGAAAAGCGTTACCAGAGGAAGCCTGTTTTCTTGAGGTGAAATCTACGAACAACACCGGTAATATTATCGTTTCCTCATTAAAAAGGTCATTTGACGGAAAGGGATTGGCGCTGAGATTTTTTGAAACCAGTGACCAGGACGTCACAGTAAAGATAAAGCCGGTTTTCAAAATTCCCCAGGCGGAAGTTTCCCGGACAAACATGGTGGAGCAGCCCTTTGAACCTTTGAACAAAACCGCCGGTTCTTATTATGTTCCGATCAAAGGGTTCGGTATTGAAACGGTAAAGTTCTATAAACAGGCGGTAACCGACCGGAAGGCTCCGGGAAGAATCAAAGAGCTGAGCGTAACCCAGACCAGCTCAACCGGCATTTCCCTGTCATGGAGCGCTTCCGGGGATGACGGTTACGAGGGGAAATCTTCAAAATACGAGTTGAGATACTCGAAAAGACCGATAAACAATCATAATTGGGAACAAGCTACTTTAGTAAAGGGCCTCTCCCCTCCCAGACCGGCAGGTGAGAAAGAACACTTTACCGTTAAGGGCTTGAAAAGCAGTAAGACGTATTATTTTGCCGTTAAAGCGATAGACGAAAGCGGTAATTCCTCAAAACTTTCCAAGATTATCAGTATCGTCACTGAATCAAGAGATTATATAAAACCGGGACGAATCGTGAACCTGGGTGTTTCCAAGAGGGCTTCCACCTCGATAACGCTCCATTGGACCGCTTCCGGTGACGACGGCCGCAGGGGAAAGGCTTCCCGTTATGATGTTCTTTATTCCAAAGAAAGTTTTGACGATACTACCTGGAAACGTAAAGCAATCGCCGCTACCGGGAAAATTGTTCCCCGAAAGTCCGGTAAACCGGAAAGTTTTCAGGTTACCGGCTTGCAGCCCACCACCAAATATTACTTTTCGATGGTATCCTATGATGAAGCGGATAACAGATCGCCGCTTTCCAACCTGACCTTCAGCAGAACCACCAGCTCTATCACCAGGGCTTTCCAGAAAGGAATATCTCCCACAGTTTCCTATTCCGGATGCAGCGATACCTATCTGTCAAAAATAAACGAGGAGGAACTTATCAGCATTTATGGCAAGGAAACCTCTCTTCAGACTTATTCCAACAATCTGAGCGTCATCCTGATCCGTTTCGATTTATCTTCCATTCCCACCGACGCCGTTGTTTTCAAAGCTATTCTTAAATTACACGCCTATGACATCACTTATGAGGATAAAGGGTATCTTACCTGCTACCGGTTAAAGAGCGACTGGAACGAAGAAAAAGGAAGCGGGAAAACCCCTGACGGCAAGAAATCATGGAAGCACGGCCTGGAAGGCAGTATCGACAGGCAGGCAGATTACGGATTGTTACCCAGGGGAACTGTCGCCAGGGCCAAGACAGAAGACGGAAAACACTGGGTGAAACTGGACATTACCCCGCTGGTCAAGGATTGGGTATCGAAAAAACAGCCGAATTATGGAATTTTATTAAAAGGGAACTGCGGAGGGGATTGCGGCATGTATTTCCATTCCTCCGATTATGAGGAGGATATAAAATTGCGTCCCAGGCTGGAAGTCAGTTATTGATTACCGGCTTTAAATACTGCCAGGTGGCGGTAAAATGTCCGCTGAACCAGCTGTTTTCCTACCGGATCCCTCCTCAGTTTCAATCGCAGACCACCGTCGGCACCAGGGTTCTGGTTCCTTTTCAAAGACGTCAGCTCACCGGCATGGTGACCGGTTTCACTGACCAGGCGCCGCCGGGAATAAAGCTGCGCAGTATTATTAAACCCCTGGAGGAGATTCCCGCCTTCGACCGGTCGTTGCTGCGGCTGGCCGAATGGATAGCCGGTTATTACCTCTGCCCTTTAGGGGTGGTAATCGACGCTATGCTTCCCAATATCAAGGCGAAAGAGAAACAGCAGCTTTTTTTCCAGCCCCTCTACCCCCGGAAGGAAATAAACGAACTGGCCGAACAGAGGGTTAAAAAAGCCCCCCGGCAGGCGGAAATATTGCGGTTTCTGGCCGGCGGCCCCGGATCCAGGAATGATCTGGCTCATATCCCTTTAACCGTCTTCGGCAAGCTGGAACAGGAAGGTTTGATCGAGCGCTACCGGGAACGCCTCTTCCGCAACCCGTTCCGGATGGAGATTTTCCCGGAACCCTCTCCTGAGAAACTGTTTCCCGAACAGCAGAAGATCCTGGATATAATCGCTTCTTGTATAAAGAACAGCCGCTTCCAGGCCTTCCTGTTGCACGGGGTGACCGGCAGCGGAAAAACGGAAATTTATCTGAAAGCGGCCCGGGAAGCTCTTTCCGCCGGTGGCCAGGTCTTGATTCTGGTTCCTGAGATTGCGCTTACCCCGCAACTCTATAACCGCTTTCAAGCCCGGTTCCAGGGCCGGACCGCCCTGCTTCACAGCGCCCTCTCTCAGGGGGAACGGCTGGATGAATGGAACCGGGTGAGATCGGGAGACGCGGCAGTCGTAGTAGGAACCCGTTCCGCTTTGTTCGCCCCCCTGGATAACCTCAAGCTGATCGTGGTGGATGAGGAACATGACCCCTCTTTCAAACAGGAGAACCAGCCCTGTTACTCGGGCAGAGACGGAGCGGTTCTCCGGGCGCAGCAGGCCGGCTGCCCGGTTGTGCTGGGATCGGCCACCCCCTCGCTGGAATCGTATTACAATACCGAAACAGGTAAATACCGGCTGCTTGAGTTACCTGAGCGAATTTACCAAAGGCCGATGCCTGAGGTGAAACTGGTGGATATGAGGGTGGCCGCCTGCCTGGACGGAAACCGAACCGTTTCTTCCGCTTTGACCGAAGCCCTGGAAAGCAATCTGCAAAAAGGGGAGCATTCGATTCTGCTGCTCAACCGGCGGGGGTTTCATAATTTTATCCTCTGCCCGGACTGCGGCAAGAGCGTTGAATGCCCCCATTGCAGCGTTTCTCTGACCTATCATAAGGTCGGAGACCGGTTGCTCTGCCATTACTGCGGGTATGGCTCCGGTTTTCCCCAGCAGTGCGGAGACTGCCGCTGCGTCAACCTGCGTTCCCACGGCAGCGGCACCCAGCAACTGGGGGAAATCATCCGGGAGCGGTTCCCTGAGGCTCGAATTCTGCGGATGGACCGGGACAGCTCACAGAGCAAATCCGCTTACTGGGAGATGTACCGGAAATTAAAGAACAATGAGGTGGATATCCTGATCGGCACCCAGATCATCGCCAAGGGGCTGGATCTGCCCGGGGTAACCCTGGTGGGAGTGGTGGCCGCCGACAATTCTTTATACCAGCCGGATTTCCGGGCGGCCGAACGTACGTTCGCTCTGTTGACCCAGGTAGCGGGCCGGGCCGGCCGGGGGGAAAATCCGGGACGGGTCTATATCCAGACCTTCAACCCTGACCATTACAGCATCCAGGCGGCCGCCGGACACGATTACCAGCGTTTTTATAAAGAGGAGACACGATACCGCAAGGCTCTGGGCTATCCCCCCTTTGAACGCCTGATCAACATTAAAATCAAGGACGAGAATCCGGATAAGGGATTCTGCCGGGCCAGGGAGATAGCCCGGGAGATGAAGGAACTCTCAGAGGGAGATTATCAGGTAATCGGCCCGGCCCAGGCCCCTCTAGCCCAGATAGCCGGAAAATACCGCTGGCAAGTCCTCCTCAAAGGCTCAAACCGCCAACTGATGAGACAAGACCTCAAAAAAGCGCAGGTCGATTCTTCCCAGGTCGCCGTTGACATCGATCCCCTTAATCTTTTGTAATTGAGCATGTTATAATCCGAACATGGAACCCGAAAAAAGAGAACTGCCCAGATACCTGGTTCCCAAGATCATTTTCCTGATCGTATCAATGTCGTTTCCCTTCGGCTGGGCCAAATACGCGGCCCGGCAAAACGGACTGAAAGCGGATAAAATCAAGGTGATAAAAGTTTACGACGGAGACACCATCCTGGTTCAAACCAGGGAGAAGAAACAAAATGTTCGGTTATACGGAATCGACGCCCCGGAAGTAAAATCCAGGCATATGTCCAAGGGGCAGCCTTACGGGAACCAGTCCACCAGGCTGCTGGCCGAATTAGTGGAGGGGAAAATAGTCAAGTTGGAGCGGAAAGCCACTGATAAATATGGCCGGTTACTGGCCGTGGTTTTCTTGAACGGTCAGGATATCTGCCTGGAAATGGTAAAGGGCGGTCTGGCCTGGCGGAATTCCACCAGGTACAGGTCAGCGCAGGAAAAGGCCAGATCCCGATACCTGGGGCTTTGGGCCGACCCTGACCCGGTCCGTCCCCGCAAATGGCGTAAACTATACCACAGAAAAGATTAGCCTGAATAATTCGGGAATCATAGCAAAGCAGATGATATGTTGTTGAAAATAGTTACTT
>JBHHXV010000176.1:0-4985 GCA_046757225.1 bacterium | reverse complement strand
AACTTTTCTGGGCTAACAAATTTTGTATGGACGTTGGCCTAATTCAATGTATAGGTATTTCAAAGTTGCCCATCATATTGCTCAATTACCAGCCTGCGCTTGTGAACGAAGTGAGCCAGCAGGCGCCAATTGCAAGAGTGCTTATGTCAGGTTTTGCCTGAACATGCTATGTTCTTTTCTGGGGTCTGGCAAATGTCAGCCAAGTTTATGAATAGACCGGGTGAAAAGGAATTTAAAACTATTCTATGTCAGAGGATTCTTCCTCCTCTTTTGTTTGCTGGAGATCTTCTTCCTCAGCGTGGCTTTCTTCCTCTTCTACATCGTCGTCATCATCATCTTCTTCTTCGCTGTCATCATCAATATCGAGATCGTCTTCCGCTTCATCCAAATCCTCTGACAACAGGGAATCTTCCACCTTGTCTTTGGCCATTCCTTTTTTTATCAGGATAACGATGCCTACAATGATTCCGATAGAGAGAACCAGACCGCCAACAGCCAGTTGAAGAGATACGAGATCAAATCCCATAGCAAAACCTCCTTTTAATTAATAGATCCCCTGTCCGGTTTCATCCGAAAACCCCGACGGCATCCTTACCTCCGCCAGACAATAAATAAAATGATAAAAACGGCAAAGACCGCAATAGCCTGAAATACCGAATTCCAATAGGTCATTCAGGAAAACAGAAATTTATACAGAGACAAAGAATAATCAGGATAATCAGGATCCTGGAAAATTGCTTGAGTCTCGATCTCTCTCTCTTCACGGGAAGATAAATAGGCGATCTGGGAAAAAATGAACCCCCCGGCCGCCTCCTTTAACCAGTCCATGTCCGGCCTTTTTTCTCTTACCTGATTCAAGAACAGGCCGATAAGCGTATCAAACCAGTCTTTATGTAAAGAATTCCCTGAAAAACTGTCCATCTCAATTATAGATGATTTTCCATTTTTATCAATATAACAGATTTCTTTTTCATTTAACAGTATTTCTCCAAGATCACCTAATATCCGATAATTTATTCTTCTCTGAAAAGAGGCCCAGGTTATATCGAACTTAGCCACTCCGTTTTCATGGACGCTGGAGATCCAGGCGGAATCCTCCAGGCCGTCATGGTCGTGGAGAAAACAGTTTAGGCGGGCACCTATCTTTACCGGCTTTCCCAATAACGATTCCGCCAGATAGAAGAGATGGGTGCCGTGATCCTGAATAATCCCGCCCCCGCTTTTTTCCCGCAAGGTTCTCCAGTTGGAGCGCCAATGCCGGTTTCCGGGGTTCGGTTCTTTCCGGAAAACCTCGAAATGGGCGTGCAGTACCCGGCCGATCATTCCCTGGTCGATCATAGAGGTAAGCTTTTTCCACTGAGAAGCGTAACGGTATTGATGGCAGGGCATAAAGGGCAGCCCGGCTTCGCGCAGCAGTTTTATTATCTGCTGGAGTTCCCCGATACCGGTGCATAACGGTTTCTCGCAGAGAACGGCCACCTCATGTTTTACCGCCTCCCTTATTATTTCATAATGAGAATTGGGAGGAGTGCAGATACTTACAAAATCCAGAGGGTGCTTTGCGAACAGATCATGAAAATCAGTATAAGTCTTGGCCCGGGGAACCAGCTTTAGAAAATGCTCCTGGTTTTCCAGGGAGCGGTCGCAGCCGGATACGATTTCCACTGCGTCGCCATGATGCAGGTAAGCGGGCAGATGAGAGCCGAAGGCGATATTTCCCAAACCGATAATCGCTCCCTGCAATTTCAAGGTCAGTCGCTCCAGGCGGACTTGTGCCGCTGCATGAACCGGTCGGCCGCGGCTGCCGCTCCATCCGGGTCGTCGTTATGGCGGTTCAGCTCCATGGACAGCCAGCCGTCATAACCGATTTCATGCAAGGTTGCAAACACCGCCTGGTAATCGATGTCGCCTTCTCCGGGAATCAGGTGCTCATGAGGAAAATCGGTTTTCCTGACATCATCCACGTGAACCTGCATGAGCCAGGGAGCCAGTTCTTTGATATATTCGGAAGGGGTGGCCCCTATGCCGAAGGCGTGCCCTAAATCGACCACCGCTCCGAAAACACCCGGGGTGAGACGATCCTCTATCAATTCGATCAGTTGCGAGGGGGAGGACAGCCATTTTTCCGGTTCCATCTCCAGGCCGATTTTCAACCCTCTTTTTTCCGCGGCCGGGCCGATTATCTCCATGGCCTCCAGGAAATGTTTTCTTTGAAGTTTCTCCGGATAGTCCTGGTACAGCCCCCCGGAAGCGGTATGAACCCGGCCGACTCCGAAATATTCGGCCAGCTCCAGCACCCCCAGGAATTTGTGAATCAAGGCTTTACGCTGATCCGCGTCCGGGGTGACAAAATCGAGGTGGGCGCTGACCGCGTAGACCTCGAAGTTATTTCTTTCGATCAGCTCCTTGACTCTGTCCCATTCTTTCTTATCATCATACGGCTTTATTAAATTTCCCTTGGCCCAGAGTTCCAATCCCTGATAACTGTACTTGGACAGGCTCTCAATACAATAATCTATATCAAAATACCGGTAGGCGTTGATAAAAAAACCGAGTTTCATATTTGCTTATTCATAACCTCAACATATCATCTGCTTTGCTATGATTCCCGAATTATTCGGGTGAGAAAGCCGCTCCAAGAATATATACATTTTTATCGTTCTTTAACTCAGTCATATAACAAGTCGTTGAAAACCATGATGGTCTCAATTCTTACCCAAAAAAACCAACTGGAAAAGCAATAATAATCAGGCAGCCAGTGAAAAAATTTCCAGTTCCGCCGATCTGTCCACCCGCTCCATAACAGCATCTTTAATAAGATACTCCCGACAATTAACACACTGTACAACCGGGATATATTTTACAATAATAATTGATTGTGGGGCAACCTTGAACGGAAGATTGGTCACCACATCCTCCATTCGTCCCCCACACATATGACAAATCATGATGGTGTCCTCCTTATCCTTAAATCATTGCTCCACTCTGCGGAATTTGGTTTGTAAGCTGTAATTATTCGAATATTCTTTTCCGACAAGTCTACACCAACCAAAACATGAAAAACTTCAGCGTTTGCCAGACCGAAGAGGAGGTAACTGGGAAAATATTTGTCATCAGGGTACGATTCGATTATTTCGAGAGAATCTACCGCTTTCAGCAGGTCGGATCTTTTGAGAGATCTTTCCGAAAGACGCATATTTACATGATTAGGTCCAATAAACCCGGCTCTCGATGAAACATTCTTTAATAAAATCTAATAGGAGTTCATCATTTAAGGGGTGATCTATCTTCACTATTTCCCCAGATAAATATCAAAAACCGTGAACAGAAAGAAAAAAACAGTTATTTTTATATTAGCACGATAAACGATTCTTTGGTAGCTCTCCAGCCCTTTGAAGAAGGCCACGCCGTATTCGTAGGCCAGCAAAACCGCTATTACTCCAAGGCCCGCGTAAAAAATCATCCCCATATGCAACAGGGCGGCCAGGTAAAAAAAGAGAGCCATGGCCGTCAGGTGGGTAAGCAGGGCCACCAGGTTGGCGCCCGTATATCCCAGGGCAGCGGGCAGGGAATGCAGCCCTTTCTGTTTATAAAAGTCGGTATCCTGATTGTCGAGGACGATATCGAAAGCGGCCCCCCACAGCAGCACGGCGACGCTCAGCAAGACAACCGGCAGACCGACCGGCCCGCCCACCGCGATCCAGGCGCCCAGGGGAGCGAAAGCCATGGTGATTCCCAGCAGGAAATGCAGACCCCAGGTAAACCGCTTGGCATACGGATAACAACAGATGAAAAATATAGGGATGGGAGAAAGCCGGAAACATAAGGGGTTTAATTGATAAGCAGACCAGATATACAGCAGGAAAGAAACGATCGTGGCCATGATTGCCGCCGAAACGCTCAGTTGACCGCTGGGCAGGAGACGGTGTCTGGTGCGGGGGTTTTCCGCGTCGATTTTCCGGTCCACCAGGCGGTTGACGAACATCCCGCCGTTACGGGCGTTGAAAAAGGCGAAAAAGATCCAGAAAAGCTCAGGGGCCGGAGGGAAGGATTTAAAGGGAAGAACCGCCCCCATCAGGGCAAAGGGCAAGGTAAGAAACAACCAGCGCAGGGTTACCATCTTTACCAGGTTCTGGGAGGCGTCGGCTATTTTCAAGGACATCTTGCTTGGACTATTCATAAATTTAAGTGTCATGAGCCAGACCCATTATCGATAAAGGGAGAGACCAACGTCCGAAAAAAGTTTGTTTGCCAGAGAAAGTTTCAATGGAAACTGATAAATCATTTATTATTTCAACAAGATAACGATTGCTTTGTTATGATTCCCGAATTATTCGGGCTAGGGATGGTCCTCCACAAAGGTGTCCCAGCTCTGGCACTGCGGGCATCTCCAGGGAAAGTCGCTGCTGGCGTAGCCGCACTTGCTGCAGACGAATAGCTCCTGCTCTTCCTCCGGCCTCAGCAGTAAGTCAACGCACTCAACCAGGAGATCATTATCCCGGCATTTGTTTTCAATGATCTGCAACACCAGCTGCTGAGCCGGTATAAAGCAAGGATCATTTTGCAAAATATCGTCCAACAGCTTCAAGGCCCGGTCGGTCTTATTATTACGATAATAATAACCGGCCAAGAAATAACGGGGGTGTTTAAAGGAATGATGCCGTTCGATCTGGTCAAGGTAAAAGCTTTCCACCTCAGATTCCCGGCCGGCGGCCTTAAGCCCTTTCTCCATGCGGGGATATATCAACCGGGCAAAGGGGAGATTCCTGTCCAGCTGAGCGGACCAGATTTCCAGGGCTTTCCCGGGCTGCCGCTGTTTCAGCCAGAAGTCACCCAGCAATATACTGGCCCGGGTCGATCCGGGGTTATGTTTCAAGGCCTGATTAAAGCATTTTAAGGCGTTTTTATCGTCATCTTTATTTAAGAATTCCCGGCCGGTCTCAATCCGGATATTAGCCAGTATCCGGTTGTATTTCCGGGAACCG
>JBHHXV010000175.1:0-5007 GCA_046757225.1 bacterium | reverse complement strand
ACATTGGCGCCGGGAGGGCTGGAGATTACCCGGAGCTTTCCCGGGAGGGGGTCCATTTTAGCCTGAATGTTGAGGTATTGCTTTTCATAAATATAGAACTGCTTCAGGTAATCCAGATAACCGGTCATCCGGGCTCTCAATACATGCTCGCCCACGGAAATCCTGCTGACCGTGAGCGGGGAAAAACCTATCGGGCTGTTATCCAGAAGAATTTTAGCGCCGGAAGGTTCTGTGGTCACATCCAGGGTGGCCACCTGCCGCTCCATCTGCTCTTCAAGAAGCGTTGTTTCTCCCCCCTCTACCCGGATCATCTTGTCGATAGTGTAATACCCGGGTTTTTCCAGAGAGATCCGGTATTCCCCTTCCGCGTAATATTTCAGCGTTAACGGGGTATTCCCTTTCCGCTGGGAATCGATATAAACCTTGGCCCCTTCGGGAACCGTCTTAACCACTATTTCCCCGACATCGGTTTTATGGAGTTTCAGGTTCAGTTCCGTGGTCTTTTGGGATTCCACCACAACCTCCATTTTACTCTCCAGATATCCCGCTCTTTTTATGTGCAGAAGGTATGTACCAGGATTCAACTCCTTGATGAAATTAGTTTTACCGATTATCTTTCCGTTAATAAACACTCTGGCCTGGCGAGGAGTAGTGGTTAATTTAAGCTTTCCCGGGAGTCCTTTTAACTTTATGTCAAAGTTCTTTTCCTGTCCGTAAGCCAGGTTGAATTTCTTCCGGTAGGTCTGGTAGTTTTCCAGGCTCACCTCCAGGGTATAACGCCCGATAATGACGTTCGGTTTGAAAAGAGGGGTTATGCCGACAAAGACAGCGCTCAGGGATTTATTGAATTCATTGTCTTTGCTGATAATATTTTTACCGATCAGCTTGACTCTCGCTCCGGGGGGATCGGTTTTGACGTTCAGGAAGCCGAGCAGGTGCTTTAAGACGTGTCTCTGCTTGATGGTCTGGCCGGCGTAAACCTGAAGCTGTTTTTCCACCCGGTGATAATGCCGGAGATCAATGGTCAGTAAATGTTTTCCCTGGGGAATATCTTTTATGGTAAGCGGGGTTTTCCCTTTTTCCTGAAAATCGAGCAAAACCGTGGCCCCGGGAGGAACAGTCTCCAGGATGATGGTTCCCCCGATAGTGGCGGTGGCAATGGTTTCCAGCAAAAAGAGCGAGCAGAAAACGAAAAACAGGGGGATAATTAAAACAGGGCGGAAGATCGGAAGGCGAAAGCTGAAAGTTGTTCGGTCTTTCATATATGATGCCCGAAAAAAGAGATATCAGTTAGTCTGAAATCAGCACGGTACCGGTTCCTGGCGGACCCACCCGGTTACGGTCATGAGTCGGCCTTGTTATGTGGCGTTTTGTTGAGCAACTGAGAAAAAACCAGAAAACCAACAAAATCCATAGCGTCATCTCTTTGTTCATATCCAAGACAACAGATATTTACCTACCAGTCTGGAAACCGGAGGTCCCGGTTGCTGCGAAGGATGAGTCGGCCTCGGTATGTTTTCATGAGGAGGAACGCAACTTACCAACAAGAGAGAAAAAACTAATAATATGAGAACTTTCTTCATTATTCGGTATTTGTTACATATAACATCCTTTTTGGTCAGTGTCAAATCAATACCGATAATGTTCCGGCTTATAAGGCCCCTGCTGAGGGATTCCCAGGTATTCCGCCTGGGCGCCGGTCAGCTCAGTCAGCGTTACTCCCAGCTTCTTCAAGTGTAACCTGGCCACTTTCTCGTCCAGAATCTTGGGCAGCACGTACACCTTGTTTTCATAGTTGTCGGGGTTGTTCCACAACTCGATCTGAGCCATTACCTGGTTGGTGAAGCTGTTGGACATGACAAAGCTGGGATGCCCGGTAGCGCAGCCCAGGTTTACCAGCCGGCCTTCGGCCAGGATGGTCAGCCGCTTGCCGTCCGGCCAGACCGCCTGATCGACCTGAGGCTTGATATTCACCCTCTTCAGATCAGGGTCGTTAAAGACCGAAGCCACATCGATTTCCAGATCAAAATGACCGATATTGCAGACGATCGCCTGGTCTTTCATGACATCCATATGTTTTCTGGTGATGATATCTCTGCATCCGGTCGTGGTTACGAAGATATCGCCTCTGGGAGCGGCCTCTTCCATGCTGAGGACCTGATACCCTTCCATGGAGGCCTGCAAAGCGCAGATAGGATCTATTTCGGTAACCAGTACGGTGGCGCCCATGTTGCGCAGAGCGGCCACGCAGCCCTTGCCCACGTCGCCGTAGCCCGCCACTACCGCTATCTTGCCGGCGATCATCACGTCGGTGGCCCGTTTGATGCCGTCGATCAGGGACTCGCGGCAGCCGTATAAATTGTCGAACTTCGATTTGGTGACCGAGTCGTTTACATTGAAAGCCGGGCACCCGAGGGTGCCGGTCTTCATCATATCGTACAACCGGTGAACCCCGGTGGTCGTCTCTTCAGAAAGCCCTCTGATATCGTTCAGGTACTGAGGGTATTTGTCATGAATGATCTGAGTCAGGTCGCCGCCGTCATCTAAAATCATGTTCAGGGGCTGCCCGTCCGGCCAGACCAGGGTTTGTTCTATACACCATTCGTATTCTTCCTCGCTCTCCCCTTTCCAGGCGAACACCGGCACCCCGGCGGCGGCGATGGCGGAAGCCGCGTGGTCCTGAGTGGAGAAGATATTACAGGAAGACCAGCGGACTTCAGCGCCCAACGCAACCAGGGTCTCAATCAACACGGCCGTCTGGATAGTCATATGCAGACAGCCGGCGACCCGGGCGCCCTGCAATGGTTTCCGGTTTCCATACTCTTCCCGGATGGCCATCAGCCCCGGCATTTCGGTTTCGGCTACTTCAATCTCTTTCCGGCCGAAATCAGCCAGAGAGATATCCTTTACCTTGTAATCAACATCTGTAGCAATAGGCATTCATTAATTCCTTTTATTTAGGTATTGAGGTAATTATAAAAAACACTCTCCTTAGACCAAACAGCCCCCGCTTTTGGCCGAAGGCCGACAGGGGGCGGGATTGCCCAGAAATATTCCGTTGTTCCCGGGTGAACAAGCTTTGTTCTATAGTCCACATTTTCTTCTAAGAGCGTCGGCTTTATCAACCGCTTCCCAGGAGAACTCAGGCCTTCCGAAGTGGCCGTAAGCGGCGGTCGGCAGGAAAACCGGGCGCCTGAGCTCAAGGGAGTTGATGATTCCCTTGGGGCTGAGATCGAAGATATCACTGACCGCCTCTTCTATTTTAGCGATATCCACCTTTTCCGTACCAAAGGCGTCCACCAGCACTGACACCGGTTCAGCCACGCCGATGGCGTAGGCCACCTGAATCTCGCAACGGTCCGCCAGACCGGCGGCTACGACGTTCTTGGCTACATAACGGGCGGCGTAAGCGGCGGAACGGTCCACCTTGGAAGGGTCTTTTCCGGAAAAAGCCCCCCCCCCGTGACGGCCCATACCACCATAGGTGTCCACGATGATTTTTCTGCCGGTCAGACCGGTGTCCCCCATGGGACCGCCCACGACAAACCGCCCCGTGGGATTCACATGGTACACGGTTTTGTCGCTCAGCATATTAGCGGGAATAATCTCTTTAATAGCCTTGTTGATAACATCTTCCCGGATCTTGTCCTGGCTGACTTCCGGTCCGTGCTGAGAGGAGACCACGACCGCGTCCACATAGGCCGGTCTGCCGTTCACATAACGAATGGTCACCTGAGACTTGCTGTCCGGCCGCAGATATCCCATCTCCCCGTTCCGGCGCAGATCGGCCAGGCGCTGTAGAATCCTGTGGGAATATTGAATGGGGGCGGGCATCAATTCGTCGGTTTCATTGCAGGCGTAACCGAACATCATTCCCTGGTCTCCGGCTCCGCCGGTATCCACGCCCATGGCGATGTCCGGGGACTGCTTGTCGAGCGTTACCAGGACCGCGCAGGTGTTGCAGTCGAAACCGTAGCCGGCATCATTATACCCGATCTTATCCACAACGTTTCTGGCCAGATGGGGCACATCCAGGTTGGCTTTGGTGGTAACTTCGCCGGAAACCAGAACCATGCCGGTGGTTACCAGGGTCTCGCAGGCCACCCGGCTCAAGGGATCCTGTCTCAAGCACTCGTCCAGGACAGCATCGGAAATCTGATCGGAAATCTTATCGGGATGCCCTTCGGATACCGACTCAGAGGTAAACAAATAGTCTTTTTCTCTCACCTGATTCTCCAGAGTTAATAGGTTTTCATTATTATTTGTTATGGGTAATTTTAGTGAACATTTCTTGGAAATCAAAGCCTTTGAAGGTGGGGCTTTCATCATTATGGCAGGTTCGGCAGAGTTTTTCTTTAGGCAGCACCAGGCCGTTCTTCAATGATTTCTTTCTGTTTTTCATGCTGTAGCGATACCTGCTTCCCGGACCGTGACAGGTTTCGCACTGAACACCGTCTTCCGGTTTAAACATCGGCCCCAGGCGGTCACTGCCGTAAGCGGTGGTATGGCACTTTAAACAAGCCGGGGCTTGCTGAGGATCTCCGATCTTTAATTTGCTGGCTATCTCCTTAGCTTTCGTGCCGGCTAAAACCCGGTACGCTTCAGCATGGCCGCTCTGTTTCCATTTTTTGTATTGATCCCCTTTGCTTTTACGGTTATGACATCCCTTACAGGGGTGAACCCCTATGTATTTAAAGGAAACCGCAGCTGGCGTAGTTGGGTCATCTCCCTTTTTTTCTTTTGAGGTGTTGACTTCTTGGGCTGAAGTCAAACAACTGACAATAAAAACCAAGAACAAACATAAAAACAGTCGCTTGAAATTGTACATCACTGCTATGACATCGCCTTAACTCGGTCTATTCATAAACTTTAGTGTCTTTGGCCAGACTCTATATCCGAAAAGGATTTAAGCCAACGTCCAGATAAAATTTATTTGCAAAAAGAAGTGGTATGGAAACTGATAAAAAGTTTCGTCTTTCAAACCAATACCGATTCGCCCGTCATGAT
>JBHHXV010000174.1:0-5032 GCA_046757225.1 bacterium | reverse complement strand
TGGAGGTAAACAGGTATCTTCAAAAATCGAAAAGAAGGCTGGAATTCGACAGTTCCTTTCTGAAAGCGGTCTGGCTGGCTGAAGCAGGCGAATGGAACGAGGCGATCACCCGGTTTGAGAGCTCATTGAAATTTGCTTCGGAAAAGAAACAGGAATACCTTCTGGAAAGTTACATCGATTCTTTTAATGATCTTAAAGAAAAGATGGAGCGGAAAAAGCGTTTAAACGCCTTATATGAAGAAGGGAAAAAGCACCTGAACAAGAAAGAATGGTTGCAGGCGATTTCCCTTTTTACCAAGGTTATTATGGAAGAATCATTATACCTTGACGTGGAGGAATTGAATAAAAAAGCCCAGGTTAATTACTACCTGGAAGAATCCTCAAAAAAAATCCAGGCCAGGCAGTGGGCGGATGCCCGGGCTATCCTGAAGAACGCTGAAATGACGGAGCCCGGTAATCAGGAGATCTTAAAGCTGAAAGCGTTGTTGGAAAAAGGGGTGGAAAAAGAAAATGTGGATTTTTATTTTATCCAGGCCCGGGAGGCGATAAATTTCAGGGATTATGAATCAGCGAAAAAGAATTTAAGAAAAATTATCAGATTGGACCCGGAAAACCGGAAAGCGGCCGTTATGTTGAACGAGCTGTTAAGGTCCCGGTACGAAAAAAGGCGCGAACAGGATAAGTGGGAGAGCCTCCTCCCCCGGAAACTGGCTGATATCAGCCCTGGAAAACTGAAGAAACTGGCTGTTGCCCTGCTGGTTGTTTTGGGCCTTTATATCCTGATCGCTAAAATTATCAGACCGGGCAAAGTCTGGTCCAGGTTAGGCAGACTGAGGGAGCTGGATGAAAACCGGGGTATTTATGAGGAACTGCTGGCCGCTGACCCCGGCAAAAGAGAGATTTACCCCGCCCTGGCTTCAATATATAAAGAGCTGGAGCAAGAGGATAAATTGAACTCTCTCCTGGAGTTCTGTCAAGGTAAAACCGGGCAGGGGGATGTCTATGATCAGGTGCGGTGGTCAATGTGTATCGCTGATATACACAAAGAGCTGGGGGATATCCAGAAGGCGGTGGAGGAATATGAAGCCGCTTACGCCCAATACCCGCACCTGGAAGAGGTGCTGGACAGAATGCTCACTTTTTATGAAGCTCTGGCGGAAAACGCTCAAATTGAGTCGGCCCGGGAGCGGTTACAAGAATTGCAGTTGGCTAAAAGCAACTTTTCCGGGCAGGAAGAAGAAAAAGGACTGGCGGTCATTGAGAAAACCGGATTTTCCACCTCCACCCACTCGAACAAAAAAGTAACGGAAAAGGAAAACAGGGAAGCGTTACTGGAATGCTTTGGCAAGGATAAGCGCACTGACTCTTCAAAAAAAATCAGTTCGATTTCAGACACGGATAAGAGCGCCAGAAAATTATTAACCGATGTCCTGGGAGAGAAATCGGAATTGGCTGATTCTGATTTGATTCACAAGGAAACCGGTTTATCGAAGGCTGAGCTGGATAAGATCGAAGCGGAAAACAAACAGATGCTCAAAGATTTCCTGGGCAGGAAGTAAAAGATGATAATCGGGATTCCCAGAGAGATCAAGGATAACGAATACCGGGTGGGGATGATCCCTGCCGGGGCAGCTGATTTGACGGCTTCCGGGCATACGGTTCTGGTGGAAAAAGAGGCGGGAACAGGGGTGGAGATTCCCGACCGGGCCTTTAAAGAAAAAGGAGCTGAGACAGGGGTAACTGCCCCGGAAATATATTCCCGCTCCGATATGATCGTAAAGGTGAAAGAGCCTCGATTATCTGAAATCGAGTTGTTTCAGGAGGAACTTATAATCGCTTCTTTTCTGCATCTTGCTCCGGAACCGGAAATTACCGCCGCTCTGCTGGCGAAAAGGGTGACGGGAATAGCCTACGAAACCCTGCGGGAGAAAGACGGAACCTTTCCGGTCTTGAAACCGATGAGCTGTATCGCCGGAAAGGCGTCGGTACAGATAGGCGCCGGGCTGTTGCTGCGCCATCACGGCGGCCGGGGTGTCCTGTTGGGCGGAGTTCCCGGGGTTTCCGGCGGAACGGTGGTAATCGTGGGAGCAGGCACGGTTGGATCCAATGCCTTGAAAATCGCTGTGGGTATGGGGGCGAAAGTGGTTATCCTGGATATTGATACCCGGAAACTGGAACGCCTGGAAAAGATTTACGGAAGCAGAATAGAAACCAGGTATGTGGACAAGTTAGCCGGAGCCGTAAGGGAAGCGGATCTGCTGATCGGAGCGGTGCTGGTTCCCGGGGGCCTGGCTCCCAAGGTTATTACCCGTGACATGGTTAAAGGAATGAAACCGGGATCGGTGATAATCGATGTGGCGGTAGATCAGGGTGGCTGCTGCGAAACCACCAGGACGACCTGTCACAGCAGCCCCACTTTTGTGGAGGAGGGAGTGGTTCATTACGGGGTTTCCAATATTCCGGGAATAGTGCCGGTCACTTCAACCCATGCCCTGGCTCACGCCTCTATAAAATATATCAGGAAGATCGCTGACCTGGGAGTCCCGGCGGTCTTTCTTGAAAGCGAAGCGGTCGCTTCCGGGGTAAACCTGTATCAGGGGAAGGTTACCTGTGAAAGGGTGGCTCAAACCTTAAACCTGGAATACTCCAGTGTCACGTCAATCGTCTAACCCGAATAATCCGGGCTAAAAGAACCGGACTTTCTTGTCATTTTCCGGGCAGTCATTGTTGAGCCGTTTTTCCAGCCAGTCCATGGCAGACTCAAAGATCAGTTTCAGATCTTCCGATAAATTCTGGGATATGGCTTCCAGAGTTTCCGGATCGGTGTTCGGGGGTACATAAGCCATTAACATATGAGAAGTGCTCCATAATAAGACAGTTGAACATAGCATGTTCAGGCAAAACCAAGCACTCTTGCAATTGGCGCCTGCTGGCTCACTTCGTTCACAAGCGCAGGCTGGTAATTGAGCAATATGATGGGCAACTTTGAAATACCTATACTTTAAATATATCGAAAGAAGAGCTGCTTTTCCAGTAAAAGTCCTGTTACATTTCAATACTGCCTTACAGGGAGGGCATAAACAGGCATCTGTTAAAGCGATCTCATACAGGATTTGTAGTAAGGTACCGCCCGTTTATAGATACGTGTTAAGAGATTCCATAACTTTTTCAGGGATACTTTTTGCGGCTCTCTTAAAACGTTTAAAAAATAGTCTACCTCCATTTTTAAATGAATCCACTCGAAAAGCCGGATCATTTCTTCATCGCTCTTACCAGAAACGTTTAAAACTACATTATCAGGACGATTGAATCCTTTATTCAGCTGCATTATATAAGCCTCTTCATCTGTTATCAGTCCTCGTTGTTTTACCTGCTCATAGAGTTCTGAGCCGGGTAAAGGAGTTGTCCAATTCAACCGGCGAGGGGGCAAACCGGCTTTCTTTATCAGGCTGGCGGTTTCTGACAAGGTTTCTTTGGTTTCTCCCGGGTATCCGAACATAAGTAGAATTTTGAGGTGCATACGGGCTTCCTTGACCTCCCTTAATACCTTGAGACTCTGTTCTCTGGTGATACCTTTTTTCATGGCTTTCAGTATCTTGTCACTACCGGATTCCACTCCCACCGCAAGGGAAAGACATTTAGACTCCTTAAGGGCTAACAGGGTTTCTCGGTCAAGATTGTTTATTCTGCTCTGACCATTCCAGAAAAGATCGAGTTTTTTGATTTCTCGACAAAACTCCATAGTTCGTTTTTTATTTACAATCAAAAGCTCATCAACAAAATAGACGGCTTTAATCTGATAAGAATCCTTTAAGAATTTGATTTCTTCCATTAATTTCCCCATTGATTTCAAACGCAAAGAATTGTAGCTGGGGGAACAGAAAGCGCACTTATAAGAACACCCCCGCCCACTTAAAAGAGTCATATTGGATTGGAGCTCCGGCGCGTTTTCACCATAGAAGAATTCATACCTATTGGAGGGATCATCCGCGTACATTTTGACCATGGTATAGCGCTCCATGGGCCAGCGCTCGAAATTGGGAAGAGGAAGGATATCAAGGTTATCAATAAGTTCCCTGGGTTGGTTCTGTTTAATACCTCCCTTATCACGATAAGAAATCCCTTTAACAACGGATAATCGGTTAAAATTTCTGAACAAGTCCACCACTGTCCGTTCACCTTCACCGATTACGCAAATGTCTATGGTTCCCTTGGACAGCAAAAAATTGAAATGGTAGCTAGCCAACAACCCCCCAACTATTACCGGAACCTGGTATCTTTTTTTTATTTCTTTTGCCAGCCATACTACATAAAGGTAACAGGAAGAGGAAAAACCGGTTATACATATACAGTCAACAGACAGCTGATTTAAGCGTTTCTCTACCTCATCTCGAAGAAAACCGTGGGCGTAAATATCTAACACACTGATTTCATGGCCGTCATCCTCAAGAAGCCTGGCAATGGTGGCAAATCCCCAGGGAAACATACGTCGCCTTGCAGGCATACGCAGAGTTCCGTCACTCAAGGGAGGTTGTATAAAAAGGATTTTCATTCTGGAAACCTGTTAGGGGTTTAAATCCGTAAATCCGGGGACAAACTTATATATTGACTATAAAGAAGAATCGCAAGAGCGATAATTGTTTCCCGTAAACCGGTTAACCATTTACCTGAGTTCCCGCTTGAGTACCTTGCCGGTGGCGGTCTTGGGAAGCTCCTCCATTATTGCAACAAGATTGGGTATTTTGTATCCCGCCAGTTTCCCTTTACAAAACCGCTTCAGCTCCAGGCCGGCAGTATCGAATCCCTCATGCAGCACCACAAAAGCCTTGGGCACTTCCCCCCGGCCCTCGTCCGGCACTCCGATCACCGCCGCTTCCGATACCGCTTCGTGCTGAACCAGCACCTCTTCAATTTCCCGCGGGTAGACATTACAGCCATGAACGATCAACATATCCTTTTTCCGGTCGGCTATATACAGGTAACCCCGCTTATCTTTGTACCCCAGGTCACCGGTATACAGCCAGCCATCCCA
>JBHHXV010000173.1:0-5055 GCA_046757225.1 bacterium | reverse complement strand
GGAAGGAGTTGTAAGTTGATTCTTTTTATAGCATGAATCAGTCCGTAACTCCTAAAATAAGATGAAAAAGAGTGTAAAAAACATAGTAATCCTAGCCCTGGCGGCTTTGGCCGGGGCAAAAACCTGCCCGGCTTTTCAGAGCAGAACCGAGCTGTTAAGTAACGGCCTGAAGGTGGTGATGGTGGAGGACCACAAATCCCCGGTGGTTACCTTCCAGATCTGGTACAAGGTCGGGTCCAAGGATGAAAAGACCGGCCGGACCGGCATTTCGCACGTCCTGGAACATATGATGTTCAAGGGCACGGCCAAAGTACCCAAGGGCCGGTTTTCCCGGATTGTAGCCCAGGCCGGGGGAACGGAAAACGCCTTTACCGGCAAGAATTATACCGCCTATTTTGAAAAACTCTCCAGCGACCGGCTGGATTTGTCATTGGAGCTGGAGCCTGACCGGATGACGAATCTGCTGTTAGACCCGAAAGAATTCAAGCTGGAACTGGCGGTGGTCAAAGAGGAACGAAGAAGCAGAACCGACGATGATCCCACCTCGGCGGTCATAGAGGATCTGTATGCCGCCGCTTTCAAGGTTCACCCCTATCGCAACCCGGTGATCGGCTGGATGACCGACCTGAACCACTTGACTGTTGACGAAGTAAAAAAATATTACCGGAAGTATTACGCCCCCAACAATGCCGTGATTTCGGTAGTCGGGGATTTCAACCCTGACCAACTGTTGGAAAAGATAAAAAAGACTTTCGGTTCCCTTCCCAGAGGTACTGAGATCAAGCGGCACCGGATCGTGGAACCGAAGCAGATTGGAGAGAGGCGGTTCACTATCCATAAACAGGCCCAGCTTCCTTTTGTTTTTATAGGCTATCATGTTCCCAATCTCCAGTCTCCCGATCAATATCCCCTGGAGGTGCTGAACCAGATCCTGTCGTCGGGCAAGAGCTCCCGCCTTTATAAGACCCTGGTCTACGATAAAAAGATCGCTCTCTATGCCGGCAGCAGCTACAGCCGCCAGAGCGCTTCCCCCGACCTGTTCTACTTTTACGGCGGCCTTCAACCGAAACAAACCTCGGAGGAGTTCGAAAGGAGCGTTTATGAGCAGTTGAACAAAATGAAAACCGAGCCGGTCAGCGACCGGGAACTGCAAAAGGCTAAAAACCAGGTGCAGGCCTCTTTTGTCTACGCCCTGGATTCCAGCTTTTACCAGGCGATGAGAATCGGGCAGCTGGAGGTGATTGATGTCGATCACCACTATTTGAACAGATTCGTGGATAACATTCAAAAAGTTACAGCCAAAGATATCCTGCGGGTAGCCGGGAAATATTTCTCTCCCCGGAACCGGACCGTGGGAGTCCTCATACCTGAAAGCCCCAAAAATAAATGACGTTTACTAAAAAATTATCGCAGCTATTGATAACCGGCCTTATTGTTTGTCTTTTTCCTTCCCTGGTTTCGGCTCTCTCCAGACCGGAGCGGATGGTGCTGGACAACGGGCTGGTATTGATCGTGCTGGAACAGCATGCTCTGCCGTTTGTGGTGATGGAATTAAGCGTAAAGGCCGGTTCCGTGTTCGACCCTCCGGGAAAATCGGGGCTGGCTTCCCTGACTGCCGACCTGCTGAACGAGGGCACCGGAAAGCGCAGCGCCCTTCAGATATCGGAGGAGATAGATTATGTGGGCGGTTCTCTTTCTTCGGGCGGGGGGTTGGATTACGCGGAAATGAATTTAAAGGTTTTAAAGAAGGATTTATCTACCGGGTTCGAGCTGCTCTCCGATTGTCTGACCAACCCGGCTTTCAGCCAAAAGGAGCTGGAGCGGGTGCGCAAGGAAACCATCGCCTCCATTATCGAGCAGAAGGACGACCCTCATTCGGTGGCGGGCAAGGCTTTTAAAAAGCTGGTCTATCCCGGGCATCCCTACCGGTTTTCCCCGGAAGGGGAGGAGGATACCCTGCCCGAAATTACCAGGAATGATGTAACCGGCTTCTATAAAAAATATTATCACCCGGACAACGCTCTCCTGGTAGTTGTGGGTGATACAGACAGCCGGGAGATCAAGGGGCTGATCAAAAAATACTGGAGCGGCTGGAAGAAAGAAAAAACAGATTTCCCCCAAATACCGGAAATCAAGCGGCAGACTTCTAAGAAAATAAAACTCGTAAACAAACAGCTCACCCAGGCCACCGTTATCCTGGGACACCTGGGAATCAAGCGCACCAGCCCCGATTACTATTCGGTTTATGTGATGAATTACATCCTGGGCGGGGGGGGCTTTTCCGCCCGGCTGCTCACCGAGATCAGAGACAAACAGGGCTTAGCTTACAGCGCCGCCTCTTATTTCGCTCCTTCAGTTTATACCGGCAGTTTTCAGGCCTTTGTCCAGACCAAGAACGCCACCACAAACCAGGTGATCGAAGCCACGCTCAAAGAGATGAAAAAGATTCAGGAAAGCCCGGTCACAGAACAGGAATTGAAAGACGCCAAGTCCTATATAACCGGGAGTTTTCCCTTGAAACTGGACACCAACGCCAAGATCGCCGGTTATCTCTCCTATATCGAGCACTATAACCTGGGACTCGATTATTTTCAGAAATTCCCGGATTACATTAACCGGGTAACCATAGAGGACATTCAAAAAGCGGCCCGGAAATATCTTGACCCGGAATACTTTCAATTGGTGGTGGTAGCCGACCAGAAAAAAGCCGCCGTATCACTTAATTGACAGAACCCTCTGTTTATCTTACCAAATGGTGCTGAACTTGGCTCCTTTTTCCCGCCTCACAAATCCCACGAACAAGAATTCAGGTACTCTCCCGAACAACAGGGGCCGATATTTATTGGCCATCGGCCTGATCATCTATTTTTACGCCCAGTGGGGAATGTTCCTGCGGGTATACCGAAACAGGACATCCCCCATAGAAGCGAATGACGCCTACGCTTATATCGCCAAAGCCGCCCAAATGCAGGAATGCTTTTTTCAGGACTCACCGGCCTTAAACGATTTACATCGACAGATTCAAAACCGGAACACCGAGTCAGAAAGATTTAGGAGGATAAACAAGCGGATGGAATTTTTGCGGGGATTTGTTGTTTACGCCCCGCTTCACTCATTATTACTGGTGGGACTGCACCAGACGGGACTTTCCTGGGAAAGCGCTTATAAGACGCTTTCGGGAATCGGCGTCACCGGACTCGGCCTGGCGATCGCTTTCTGGTTATACACTGTCTGGGGTTCAGGCGCCGCAGGTATCACCTTGTTTCTGTTGACCTTTCATATTTTTCCGGATCAGGGTCTGCACTATATCGTTCCCGGCAATCTTACGCTCGGCATCGCCATGGTAACCTGGGGACTGATAATAAAACAGAGGGACGCGGCGGCCAGGATAATGATCGGAGCCATAATAATCATGATCGCCATGCACCCGATCGGGCGTTTATATTCATTGGCGACTGTGGCCTTGTATTTCCTGCTCTCGGGCCGTCCCCGGGACAAGCGCACCCGGGTCTTATGCGGCGCCGGCGTCATGCTGGCGATTATCCCCTTCATGCTCCCCTCTCTCGTTTCCCGCCCGGTACTCTCCCTTCCTTCATACAAGAGAAGCCTGTCCTTAATTCAATACAGCCTGAACGGAACTCGAAAAAACATCAACCGGGCGGCCTTTGTCGTAAACGATCAAGTCCTGACCAATTACAACTGGTTGGAAATCGTCAGGCAGAAACTCGGCCGATACCGGGCTCTTCCTTTTCCCGGGTACATGTCCATCGTCAGCAGCTACGCGGTACTTCTTGCGCTGTTTGTAATGGGCCTGGTGTTCGCCGAACCTTACCGTATTCGAGTAATCTTCCGCATGCTGGCTCTCTTGACCCTGATGCTGGCGGGAAGTTTGTTCTACTGGCGAATAGAACGTCCGGCCTTATTGTTTTTGCGGCTCTGGCCATCATTTGGCATTATGTTTCTGGGAGCGGTGGGCAATGCCGCCTGGTTCTGGATTGATTCCCTGTTCACTTTTCTTCAAAAGCTTTCAGCAAAAAAAACGGTTACGCCGGCAGGAGCCGGTTTAGCAATTTTAGGGTTGATCTCCGGGGGGGGGGTAGTCGTTCAGCAATCGGTGTCCTTTAAGAATTATAATAAAACGATTACCAGGATGGCCTATAAGCGGAACTACGCCATGGACCCGGACCAGCCGGCCATGGTGCTGTCCCGGTCGCGGAAAGGGGATTCGGTCTTATATACCAACGAGGTGGCAATGCACTATTTTTTCGCCCACGGGCTCTATCGCCTGGGAGCGTTTTATTGGCCCGCAATAAAGGGAGACGCTGGAAAATTCTGGGCCGGCCGCCGGTCAAACATACGGTATGTGGCGTCCTGGAACGCCGTTAAAGAGAACCTGGGAACATTGCCGCTCTTTTACAACTGGAAGATCGAATTCAGGAGCACTGAATTAAAAAGATTGGATTCCCTGTTCTTCCATCTGGAGAATCGGGGGGATGAGGCGGTCATTGAACTGGCCTTTCCTGATAAACAATCTCCCAAGACGATCCGTTTCAAAGTGCCGCCCCGGTTTACAGGTTGGCTTCAAGCGCCCGCCGACAACCGGCCGCCCGCCGATAACTTCCTGATCACGGTAATCCGGAAAAACGTTCATGTCCGGCTCAAAGGTTTAAGGCTCAGCAAGGATAAAGGCTTGAACTGGCCCTGGGACCAGGGGGTTTCATTAAAGATGCTCCTTCCTTTACACAGAGCAGCCATCAAGCCCAAAACAATAGATTTCAAGACAACCGACATATGCCCTGAGCTTGGCCTCCCATTGAGGATTGTGGCTGATAGCGGCTCCTCTTTGCTGGCGGAAGTAATCAACCGGCCATAAAAATCATAGGAGTTACGCAGTTGAGGGATTTAGCCCGAATAATTCGGGAATCATAGCAAAGCAGACGATATGTTGTTGAAAATAGTTACTTTTTGTCAGTCTCCCTTCAATTTCTTTTGCCAATAGGTTTTGTTGGGACGTTGGCATGAAGCCTTTTCCGATATAGGTCTGGCAAAAGTAGC